>DATHUY010000072.1 GCA_035461765.1 Longimicrobiales bacterium | reverse complement strand
CTGATGACGATGGAGATGTGGTGGCTCGGCTTCTACATGGATCGCTTCAGGCTGGCGCTCCTGATGCTCGCCATGGTGCCGTTGCTCATCGCGCTCGACCACTACGTCGGTTTCAAGGAGGAGCAGACGACGTGGCGTGAGGATGTGGGGGACGGGATGATCGCCTACGGCGTAGGAATCGTGTCGTCCTGCGGTGTGCTGCTGCTCTTCAATGTGCTCAACCTCGACATGCCGCTCCAGGAATGGGTGGGCAAGGTGTCGCTCCAGGCCGTGCCCGCGAGCTTCGGTGCGGTGCTCGCCACCAGTCAGCTCGGCGGCGAGAAGGCGGACGAGGAGCAGAGGGTCAGTGAGGAAGCGCCCGAGGGCGGGTATTGGGCTGAGCTGCTGTTCATGCTGACAGGCGCCGTGTTCCTGGCGTTCAACGTCGCGCCCACGGAAGAGATCGCGCTGATCGCGTTCCAGATCAACGCGTGGTATGCTCTGGGGATTGCGATCACATCCCTCGGGCTCATGCACGCGATCGTCTATGCCGTAGAATTCTTCGGCAGCCCGGGCCTGCCGGAAAACATCCCCGTATGGAGCGTGTTCATTCGCTACACGGTGACAGGCTACGCGATTGCCCTGTTTGTGAGTGCGTACGTGCTCTGGACGTTCGGTCGCTTCGATGGCGACCCGCTCATCGTGAACACGATGCAGACGATCGTGCTCGCATTCCCGGCGGCACTCGGCGCGGCGGGCGCGCGTCTCATTCTCTGACGGAGACGGCGCATGGCGAGATCGAAGCCGAAGAGCAACGCGTCGTCGCACGCGCCGCCGATCGAGTGGGCGGCAGCCATCATCAGCACCGTGCTCGTCGTCGCGATGCTCGCGTACACGTTGTACCAGGGCGTCAGCAATGGCAGCCGGCCCCCACTCATTGCCGTGCAGGCCGACAGTGTGATCGAGACGCCAGGTGGCTACCTCGTCATGTTCAGTGCGACAAACTCCGGCGACGAAACCGCCGCCGCGGTGCAGATATCGGGAGAGCTGATGCGCGACACCGTCGCCGTCGAGAAGAGTGCCGCAACGATCGACTACGTGCCGTCGCAGGCTGTCCGCAAAGGAGGGATCATGTTCTCGAACGACCCGCGTACGTACCGACTGGAGCTGCGCGCGACCGGATTCAGTCGGCCGTGATTCGATGATGACTCACAACCGACAGCTCGATACGCCCGAAGGCCACCTCCTGCTCGCGGCTCTGCGCACCGCGACCGCGAAGCTCCCCGAGGTCACGGAAGTCGTCGACGGCTTCGGCCACACGACGTTCAAGGTCCGCAACAAATCGTTCCTCATCGCGGGTATGGGCGCGGAGGGCGGTGACGTCTCGATCAAGTCGGATCCGACGAGCCAGTCCCACCTGATCCGCCGCGGGCCGTGGTACCGCACACCGTACATCGGCCAGCATGGCTGGGTCTCGATCGCGGACCCGCTCCGCCAGGACTGGGCGGAGATCGAAGAACTGATCGTGGACGGCTATCGCATGGCCGCGCCGAAGCGGTTGCTGAAGCAGCTTTGAGCGATGCTGTTACGAACGGGCGCGCACGCGGGCACGCGCGCGGGCGTGGGTGGGGTAGGTGGGGCTGCCCGCGGGAGCGCGGCGGGGACGCCTGTCCGGCCGAATCATTGATCGACGGCGTGTAAACGACCGCACGTCGAACCGTGTACCCTCCTGCGAACGACATACCGATCCCGACCCCCACAGGAGGCCCCATGCGACACGCACTGCTCACCACTATCGCCACGCTCGCCGTGATCTCGACCGCCGCGTGCTCGGAGGCTGCGTCCGAGCCGACCGCGGTGGACACGGAAGCCCTCGTCGCAACAGCGGCCGACTGGACGCCGGCGGATCTGACGCGCGATCTTCCGGTCGATGCCGCGACGCAGCAGAGGATCGATGCGGGCATTCAGGCGATGCACTCTTCCATGCTCGAGCTGCACGCGCGTCACGCGACGGCCGGGACGCTCGAGGGCGCGGCGCGCGCTGCGTACCTGGAGGAGCTCGGTGCGGACATGCAGGCGCTGCACGAGCAGCACCGGGCGCTGTGGGACTCGCTCGATCCGGCCGTACAGGAGACGCTCGCCAGCCGCTTCCATGAGCAGATGCGCGATCACCATGGTGACGATGAAGCGATGTCGCTCCACGACCGCCTGCGTAGCATGCACGGCAGCGATCACGCGCCCGGCAACGCCGGACACTGAACGGCACATGCAGCAGCGCAGCCGCGCGCGTCGCGACGCTGTCGCCGGATGACGCACGACTCCGATGTCGATCGACTTGCCGCCCGCGCACAGGCCGGCGACCGCCGGGCGTTCGAGGCACTCGTCCACCGCCTCGTCCGGCCGGCGCTCGCCGCGGCGTGGGAGTTCGTGCCGACGCGTGAGGATGCGGAGGACATCGTGCAGGACACGTTTGCACGGACATGGCGCGAGCTCGCCCACTACGATGCAGCGCGGCCGTTTGCGCCGTGGTTCTTCACGATCCTGCGCAACACCGCGCGCAACGCGAGCCGACGGGATCGGCGGTGGCAGATGACGTCGCTCAACGACGAGCTGGTCGACGACGCGACGCATGAGACGAACGAAGCGCCGGACGCACTCGAGCGGATGGATATGACGGACAGCATTCACGCCGCACTCGACGAGCTGTCGCCGATGCAGCGCTCATGCTTCCGTTTGACGGACATCGAAGGATTCGCGAGCGCCGAAGCTGCCGCCATGCTCGGCATCAGTGACGCGACGGTTCGCGTGCACGCACACCGCGCGCGAAAGACACTGCGCGCGCGCCTCGCAGGAGAACGGGGAATGGAGCAGCCATGAACACCGACCGTCCCGGCTCACGCCTGCCCGACGAGTCCGCCTACTGGCAGGACCTCGCCGCGCGCTCCATCGACGCCGCTTTCGACAGCGGTGACGCGGACGTCGCTCTGCACGGCGACGGGGTGGCGGAGCCGCGCAATGCAGCCCTGGTTGTCGCGTCACCGTGGTGGCGCGGCCTGTCCGATGCCGCGTTCACGCTCGCGGCGAGCGCACTGCTGGCACTCGTCGGCGGCGCGCTGCTGCTCGACGAACGCTCGCCCGTCCCTGCAGCGGAGGTGCACGCGCTCACGGGCGCGATCGCTCCCGACGACGACGACGTTCTCACCAGTCTCATGAACGCGGACGAGCCGCCGCCCGCCATGGCCATGCTGCGGGTGGTCGCACGACGCGAGGCGGCACGATGAACGAAACCAGAACCGGCGGAGGGGCTCCGTCCAGGATGCGGGCACTGCTCGCGGCGCTGTCGCTGCTGGTGCTCGGCGCAGTGATCGGCATTGCCGCCGACCGGCACCTTCATGCCCCCCGCGGTCACGCCAATCCCGCAGCAGCCATCCATGAGATGACGATGTCTTCGCTCGACGAGCACATCGATCTGACGGACGAGCAGCGTCGCCAGATCGACGACATCGTAGCGGCACGCCGCCATTCCCTGCGCAACGCGTGGCAACTCGTGCACACTCAGCTCGGCGCGGCTGCCGATACCGTGCACCAGGAGATCGAGGCCATCCTCACGCCCGAACAGCGGACCGCCTTCCGGGAGTGGCTGCGCGGGGTGGACGCCGCGCACTGAGACGTGGGCCGCGGAGGGGCGGAGGGCGGAGAGCGCGGAGGGTGTCGTGGGCGCGTGATGGGAAGGCGCGGTCGGCGCGAGGGCGCGCTCGCCGCGAGGGCGCGGTCGGTGCTAGGGCGGTCGGTGCTAGGGCGCGGTCGGTGCGAGGGCGCGGTCGGCGCGAGGGCGCGCTCCCAATCGACCATTTGCTGCGCGTGGGTGCGGTGGTTGGAAGGTTCAGGGCGTAGGGGGCGACCAACTCTCCATCCATTTCCGCGACCGGAGATCCGATGGTCATTTCGGTGCGCATGGCGCGCCGAATCCTCCAACCAGGACAGCTGGCGTCGCGGTATGGTCGATTGGATGCGGCGCCGCCTGGCCCACGTCGCTACCGATCGCACCACGTCGCTTACGGGCTGCGCATCAGCGCCTGCGTCAGCCGAACCAGAATCCCCTCTGGCTCGTTCTCGAGCTGACGCCATGTCACGCGCATCACCCGAAGGCCCGCCGCGGCGAGCACTGCGTCGCGCCGGCGATCGCTCTCGAAGCGGCGGCGCCAGCCGTGGAACGAGAAGCCATCCATCTCCACCACGAGCCGCTCCGCACGCCAGTACAGATCCACCTCGCAGCCCTGGACGCGCACATTCGTCGCCGGCCGTGGCAGCTGTGCCTTCCGGATCAGCGCAAGCAGTGCCTCCTCGGCGTCCGACCGAGTCAGTGCCGGGGGCGGATCCATTCCCATGACGGCCATCAGCCGGCCGGCCGCCGGACGGTGCCGGTATCGGGTTACCAGCCTCTCGATGTCCGCGCGGTCGGTCACACGTTGTGCGAGCGTTTCCGCCGTGACGCGCTCGAGGTCCCGGCCTGCCAGCGTGCGAGCCAGGTCGTAAAGTGTGCGCACAGGGGAGGTTATCGGGATGGCGTCCAGAGTCGTCACCTCGTCGGGCTGCAGCTCGATGCGATGGATGCGCACGCCCGGGCGCCGGCGGCGATCGTGGGGCGGAATGGTCACGTCCACCATGGTCGCACCGGCTGCCGACTCCCCGGTCTGCCAGAGCACGGCCGCACTTCCATGGCTCACCCGGGCCGACTCGCCGCAGCAGAGTGCCGCACTCATGAAACGGGCACGCGGTACCAGCAGGGGGCCCACGAGGTAAACGCCGCGGTGGAGCGGACGCAGCCGGCCACGTCGAACCCGGGCCGCCACCTGATCTGATCCGATGCCGGCGTGCAGAAGCTGCGCCCGCGACACGACGCCGTACTGTCGTTCCGCCAATGACATGATCAGTTCGTCGGTGTCGTCTGCTCTGCGAATCATGCTATGGTTTCTGGGGGTCGGTGCTCACCCGGGACGCGCTGCCAGGGCAGGCCGGGTCGTTCAGCTGTCACCGAACATTGGCGGAGGACGGGGGCGTATCCATGGCCAGGTGGGCCGTTTGACGGGACGCCGGGAGGACTTAGCGAGGAGGCGTCGGCGACTTCCCGACTCAATCGTCGAATCGCTACCTCCGTGACTCGCGCCCTCAATCGTCCATTTGCCCCGGACGTCCGCTGACATCGGAACCTTCGGTGCGGATATCGCACCAAACACTCCAGCGATGGCCGGCAGCTCGGCGGCAGTGGAAAGTTCGACGCGCATGGCGCGGCGAATCCTCCAGTTACAAGGGCTTGCCGCAGCAGATGGAAGGTTTGGTGGCGCCGGCGCGGCCCGCGCAGCCGCAGGGAAGGCAAACGTCCGCGCTGCCTCGGCGACTCGCGCCCTCAATCGTCCATTCTCCCCGGACGGCCGCCGACATCGGAACATTCGGTGCGGATATCGCACCGAACACTCCATCGACGTCCGGCAGCTCGGCGGCAATGGAAAGTTCGCCGCGCATGGCGCGGCGAATCCTCCATCCACGACGGCTCGCGTCACCAGATGGACGGTTGGCGCCGCCGCCCGCCGCCGCCCGCCGCCGCCCGCCGCCGCCCGCACGCCGCCCGCCGCCGCCCGCACGCCGCCCGCACGCCGCCCGCCGCCACCCCTGCCACAGCCGCCATTTGACACATCCACCCCCTTCCCCACGTATGTTCCAATACGCCCAACCGCTTCACCCCGGGGAAATACCGCATGCAGCAGGCACGTCTCTGGATTCTGTCCCTTACCGGCGTCGGTCTTCTCACCGGCCTCGGACTGGCCTACTGGCGTCCGGCGACGCCGCTTCTCGCCTACTGGCTGCTCCTTGCCATGGGCCTCGGGCTCGCCATCGCGCTGACGAAGCGATTCAGCGGCATACAATCCCGTCTGGGCACGCTGGTCTGGACGTTCGGTGCCCTGATCGCCATGGCGCTGATCACCACGCAGCTCGCGGCACGGCGCGCGATTTCCTCGACACACCTCGTCTACCACGGCGTGCACGTGGTCGGCGTCGACTCGCTCACGATCGGCGCCGGGCCGAACACGACCGACATCCGCCTTCAGACTGTCACCTCCGCGCAGCTCCCCTGGTCGATAACACTGAACCGGACGCGGGACGGCTGGGAGCTGAACCCCGTGTACGGGGTCGAGCAGCTGCGTGTCCGCCACGGCTCAACCGACCCGATCGGCAGCGAGTACAGCGTCGCGCGCTCGGCCGTGCTGGAGCCGGACGATTCGATCACGGTGATCGGTCCGGATGGTGAACCGGTGGATATTCTGACGCTCACACGGGATGGCCTCGAGACGGCCACCGGCTCGCATATCACCTTCGACGCGGGTGAATCGAGCCTGCACCACCGCAACGAGCGAAGGCTCGCATCCGGCACCGCGCTCGCGAACCTGAACGGCGAGCGCTCGGGCTCGTCCGTCGTGTACGAGCGGTTCGTGCGCGTCCAGCGGCTGTCGGATGGTGATGTGATCAACGGCACGGCGGCTCCGCTGCTCGCGCGGGTGATCCCCGGATCGAACCGGTACCTGATCTCGGCCGCACCGCCGTATACGCTGTCAGGGGGGGCCATGAGCGGGGGGTCGCTCGTGGTTGGTGATTCTGCATTCGTCGAGGTGCGAAGCGCCGATGCGACCTGGCGATTCGCACTGCTGACGGGTTTCAGGCGCGAGCCGGGCGCGCAGCGCGGCGTCGCCGTGCTGTTCGATCGCAGTCCGCGGCCGCTGGACACGCCGCTGCCGGTGGGCTTGAGCTGCCCGGAGAGCACGGCGTGCGGTGCGATCTCCCTGCGGCGGCTGCCAGCGCCCGTCGCGCACGTGGCACTCGACAACGCCGGCTTCGATACCGAACGCTACGGTCTGCTCGGGATGCTGCGGGTATCGGACGCCGGTTACGACGTGGTGCTGCCGCGCGGCACGCACGCCGTCGAACGCGGCCGCGACCGCCCGGTCGCAGTGCCGGTGACTTCACTGCCCGGCAGTGAGGAAGCAGAGGACGAGTCGCGCTACGTGCTGCTCGGCGCAGAGGGACAGAGCGACACGATGGCGCAGGTCATCGGGATCGGCCTCGGTCTGATGCTGCTCCTTGGCGCAATCCATTCCGTCGTGCGCTCGCTCACCGTGCGCGGCTTCGCACGACCGACACGTAACGAAGAACGTGCGATCACCGCAGGCCTCGCTGCATTGCTCGGTCTGGTGCTCACGCGTGTGACTGTCGGCGCGCGTGTCGCGTTCTTCGATCCGTTCCTCGAGCGCGGCATCGAGACCGCGGTCGGACTGTGCTCCGCGATGGCGGTGGTCGTCGTCGGCCTGCTCACGTGGAAGACCTGGCTGCCGCCGTTCCTCGCCGGCTCCCGCTGTGCGTTCGCGGGCCGGTCATCGCCGATGTCGGTCCTGCGCGGATTGATGTCGTGGGCCAGCTCGCTCATCCCGGAATCCGCGCGGCCGCAGGCGGGCCGGGCGGCGCTGCTGACCGCGGTCGCGCTCACACTGCTCACGTACACGACCGGCTACTCGGCGTGGTACGGGCTGTTTGCCGGCTTCATTGTCATCCTCGTCTGGGTCTGCCTCGCATGGGTCGCGGCGTTCACGGGCGACCACTTCGACACATATGAGCGCGGCGCACACGCGGTCGTCGAACAACTCTCGCCAGCGCGGCCCGCACGCGCGACAAACGCGACGCGCGACTCGCGGCTGCGTCGTTTTGCGCACACACCGGAGATCGCGATCATCGGTGCAGCGCTCGTGCTGGTCCTTGCACACATGCTGCCGCAGATTGCACTGCCTGCAGCTCTGATCACGATCGCCGGCGCGTTCATGATCGTGTGGCGGCGGAGGTCGGGCAGGGCATCGAACGGACAGCCGGATCACGTGGCAGCACTCGCGGGCGTCGCGACGTTCGGTGCGATCATCGCCGCTCTCCGGCTCGTGAGCGAGAACGGCTCGATCGGCGCGTTCGTGCTCGTGGTGTTCGTGGTGCTGGCGTCCGTGCGCATCGGTCGCGCGGTGGGCGCGCGCATCGCATCGCGCACCGCGGACGAGCGGTTCGCGTGGCTGCGCGACTCGGTGCTCCTCGCCGCGCCGATGCTGCTGCTCGTGCCCTTTGCCGCGATCGATATGGGCCTCGTGCTCGTGCTCGTGATCCCGCTCGCGTCGGCGACGCTGCTCGCGACCGGCGCGCGGGCGGCGGGAGCTCGCCTGATCCTGCCAGCGCTCGTGCTCGCGCTCGCACTCGGTGCCGGGAAGAAGGTCGTGTTCCCGGCGACGGACGACATCCGCGATGCGGACAGCCACGCCGCGCAAGCGTCGGCGTTCACGGACATGTCGAAGCTGATCGGCCTGCGACTGCCGATTCTGGCGACGCCGATGGACCGTGCTGCCGCTCGGTCGGTTGCGACGCGGGATCCGGAGCTCGCCGAGCGGCTGCTCATCGCCGCGGGCCCCGGCCCCGCACGTGACCTGCTGATCCCGTCGATCGAACAGATCTGGGGCACACGCGCGTACGCGCGGGCAGGATGGTGGGGCGAGGGGCTGGGCCAGGCGGTGGTCGGCGGACGCGGCGTGGCCGAAGTGGTGTCCTACGCCGAGAACACGTTCTCGGTGTTCGTGCTGGGCGAGCACGGCGCGGTAGGCGGCATGCTCGTGCTCATGCTGTACCTGCTGCTGGCTGTCGCGGTCGGGGTGCTCATGCTCGCGCGGCCCGGCGACACGCAGTCGTATCGCGCAAGCCGCGCGCTGTTCCTCGTCGCCGCGCTGATCGTCGTGTTCCCCGCGGCGTATGTCGCGCTGTCGAACGTCGGCGCCGTACCCATCACGGGTCAGAACATGCCGTTCCTCGGGCTGAACGCGTGGAGCGATGTCGCGATCAGCGCGGGCGTGATCGGCATCCTGATTACGGGGGCGCTGCGCGGCCTCGAGGAGCGCGCACGATGAGCACGCAGCATCCGGCTACGGTCCATGCAGCCGTGCGCGAGCGGAGCTCGGGCATCGATCGGCTCACGCAGACGCTGCGCACGCATCCACTCGAGCTGCTGCTGTTCGGCCTGTCGATCGCTCTGCTCATCGTGACGACCGTTGTCACGGTACGCGTAGCGCTCAGTGCCGATGCGCAGGCACGCGACCTCACGTTCGGCGGCACGCTCGAAGAACTGGAGCTGGTCCTGTCGAACGGCGGATTCGATCAGCTCGCGACACTCGAGCACGCGACGCTCTCGTCGTCCGGCCGCGCGCTCGCAGTCGACACGATCGCGATCCTCGCCGATCCGGACGACGAGCCGGCGGCCGCGCCGGGCGGCTTCATCGCGGATCAGGTCGCGCTCTACAACGATCATGCGATCCGGCAGGCGCTGGTCCGCGCGACGCTCGGGAGCAGCGTCGCCAACGGCGTGACGGAAGCGCCGTCGCTGTTCCGGACAGTGCGGACGGAGACGGGTGAGCGCAGGCTGTCCGAGCGGCCGAATCCGTTCGTGCTCACCGTTCGCTCGCCATACGCGGAGCGCACGTGGCGCGAGGTGCGCACGGCCGACTGGAGCAGCAGCGGCAGCCTGCTCGGGCTCGGTGGCGAGATCCCACTCGGCCGCGACGCCGTCGATCGCAGCCGCGCGCAGCTGAACGAGCGCGACTGCACGATCCGTCGCAACGCACAGCGGCTGCTGCTCTATTGCGGCACCGCGCTCGCGTCGGATGTCAGCCGGTTCTATGACATCGCGTTCGAGATGAGCCCGGTCGATCCGACACTCGGTCCCGCGCGCGCATCGCTCTATCGACCGGGCACGCTCTGGCGCAATGGCGAGTCCGTCAGCTTCACGGAAGGCGATGTGCGCGCCGGCGACGTGTTCGATCTCGAGCGCACCGGTCCGTTCATGCTGTCCGTTTCCGAGCGCGGCACGCTCGCGGCGGGGCAGTGGATCAACGGCGCGCAGAGCTTCTCGAACCAGAGTCTCGGCACGATCAGCTTCTTCGCGGCGGCCGGCCGCGCCTCCGGTGCGTCCGCGTCGACCGCTCCGCTCGTGCTCTCGCTCGATGCATCGTTCTCGGCCGACCTGGAGGAGGAGGCACGTCGCTTCCTCGCGTCACAGCCGGCGCTGCGTCGCATGTCGATCGTCGTGATGGACGTGCGCACCGGCGAGCTGCTCGCGATCGCGGAGCCCGCGCGCCGTTCGGACGGCGAGGCACTGCTCGCGTTCGAGCCGCTGCTGGTGGGCTCGGTCGTGAAGCCTCTCGTCGCTTCCGCGATCCTCGCGCGTCAGCCGCAGCTCGCGGAGTTGAGCCTGAACTACGCAGGCGACACCGTCCGTGTCGTCGCCAACGTGCCGCTCGAACGCGGCTTCGCGAACGCGGCGAACGGCTGCGCGGGCGGTATCGCGTTCATCGACTTCATCCGCTGCTCGAGCAATCAGTACGCGGCGGAGCTGCTCGTGCGCTCACTGCGCGCGGACGGTTATCGCGAAGTGGGTACGGACGGCATCGTCCCGCGTGACATCCTGGAGCGCTCCGCCATCGGTGCGGGGCTCGCCGAAGCGTTCGATGTCGACGCGTTCGGTTACCGCACGGCCGGCCGCAATCCGGCACTGTGGACCGCCGCGAACGCGAGTGGCGCCCGGACCGCGGACCGCACCTTGCTGCCTTGGGAGAGCCGCCCCTGGCTGCTGTTCCCGGAGACGGAGGGCACGCGGCTGGACCTGCTCGCGCGCTACGCGTTCGGCGGCTGGGAGAATCGGTGGACGCTGCTCGGACTGGGCGAGGCCTATGCGCGGATCGCGACGGGGAAGGAAGTCCGTGCGCGCATCGTGAGTGATTCCACGGGGGCGGCCGACATGCCGGCGAATGTTGGCAACGCGTTCCGTCGTGTGCGCGCCGGGCTGCGACAGGTGCCGGCGACCGGCACCGCGTCGGGTCTGGCGGCGGACGTGAACGACGCGCTGAGTCGGCAGGTGACCGTGATGGCGAAGACCGGCACGCTGAACGAGCAGCGCGACCGGTTCCGTTCGCTCGCGCTGGTGGTGGGACAGACCGCGACCGGGCCGAGTTCAGCGACGGCAGGATCGGCACCACTGTCGTGCGGGCTCGTGGCGGTGTCCTGGTTCGAGTTCCATGATGGCGTTGCGCGTCCGTCATCGCTCGCGCCGGTGCATCTCGAGTTCGCGCGCGACGAGTACGCGGCGGTGCTCCGGCGACACTGGGAGCGCGTGTCGGGCTGCGCGCCTGGCGCCGGCGGTGCAACGAGTACGACGAATCCGCCGGGTGCAGTGAGTCCCACGGGAGCGAGGGAATGAATCGACAGTCGCTCAGGTTCTTCGTCGCATTTCTGGTCAGTGCGGCGGTCGTCGCGTGGTTCGTATATGACGCCAGGCCGCTGTACGGGCTCGGCGCCGGATTCGGCGGATTGCTGCTGCACTGGGCGCTGTCGCGCGGTGGCGATCGCGATGGCGAGGTGGCGGACTCGAGCTACTTCTTCGGGTTCCTGCTCACGCTCGTGTTCCTCACGGTCGGCCTCTACCGTCTCGGTGTCGAGGCGGGCGCCGGCGGCACCGTCCAGATCCTCGGCTTTCTCGAGGACCTCGCCGCGGGACTCGCCCTCACGATCGCCGGTCTGCTGATTCGACAGGTGCGCACGCTCGCGGGCGCGCGCGTGGCGGGAGACCATGCGAACGACGTGCAGCGTCAGCTCGCGGACAACCTGACGTCGATGATCGAGCTGTGGCGCGCGCGACCGGAGCACCAGGTGCTGGACGTGCTGGAACAGTCGCGGTCCGCCGCACGCGACGCCGCGCAGCAGCTCGATCGCAATATCGCCGCCGCGGGCACGCGCATGCTGGAGTCGGTCGAGCGGCTCGATCAGGCGACCATGGCCGCGACCCAGTCCATGACGCGCGCGGCGTCCGGCGTGAGCAACACGATGTCCGAGATGTCGCAGCGCCTCGAGGTCGAGATCCAGCACGTGCTGTCCGCCGTTCAGAAAGCCGCGTCGCAGCACGAGCAGCAGCTCGATCTGTGGCGCACGAGTCTCGAGCATGCCCGGACGTCGCTCGATCAGGCGCACACCGGACTCGACGAGCAGTACCGCCGCAGCATGGAGGGTTTCGCGGCGTCAGGCGAGGCGTTCGCACAGCTTGCCGAGAAGACGACGTCGTACGTCGAAGGACTGCCGAACCCGGCCGAGCGGCTGGCGGGCCTGTGGGACGGCGTGCGTCAGCTCGAGACGGACCTCATCGAGGCGATCGGCGGATCCGTCATGGAGCTCGGAACGCTGCGCGAGCGCGCCGAACAGCTCCGTATGTCGCTCGACAACCTCGGCGGCAGCACCGACCGCACGGCAGCGCAGATCGGCAGCGGCGGCGAGAAGCTGGCGGGATCGCTCCAGCGTGAGCTCGCGCAGATGAACGAGATCATCGAGGAGTACGTGGCACTGCTCGAGAAGACGCCGCGCTCGCTGAAGGTGCGCGCATGAGGCGCTTCATCGGTGGCGCGGAGGTAGGCCAGTGAGGCGCCTCACGAGTGGTGCGGAGGTGCGCGCATGAGGCGCTTCACGATCATGGGCTTCACCGAGGCCGAGCTCGGCTTCGTGCTCGCGGCGCTGTTCATTGCAGTCGCGATCACGGCCATCCACGAACGCGATGTGAGTGCGGCCGCAGCGGAGGAGCTGCGCGACAACGTGGTCAACGTGGACAGCCTCCGAGCTGCAGCAGCCGCGGCCAGCGATACGGTCGGCGAGCTGCGCGACCGGGAGACGGCGCTGCGCGACAGCATCGCCGCACTGGAGGCGAAGATCTCCACGAAGGTGCCACAGTGCTGGGAGAAGGGCGAGACAATGACCGTGATTGCCGAGCTGGACGTGCTCGGCGCGAACCGTTTCCGTATGAATGGCGCGACGCTGAACATCGACCAGGTGCGCGATCGGCTCGCGTCGTTCATCGCGCGCGGCGACTCGCTCGACTGCCGATACATCGTGCGCGCACGGCCCACCCCCGGCATCGACGCGGTCCAGCAATCGGACGCCGTGTGGCGCCTGCGACGGTACTTCGATGTCAACGATCGACCGCGCTAGCCGCGCGCGCGGCTCCCGGCGCAGAGACTCCCTCTCGGCGCGCGCTGTGCGCATGCGCAACGCGTGCGTGCGCCACGCCGCGGAACGCCTCGGCCTCGCGCTCCCGGGTGACGAGGAGCTGCGAGCGCTCGCCGATGACGTGAGCCTGCGCGACGCCGTAGAGTGGTGGAAAGCCAACGCGCCGGGCGCGGTCGCGGAGACGACGCCACCGCGACCCGGTCGGGTCGTGCTGAAGGCTGGCTTCGCCATGGCCGTGACAGTGCTCGGGCTGGCCCTGTCGTACGGCCGGGCTCAGTAGGCGCCAGCACTGACCGCGCTCAATCCGAGTTCAATACCTCCACGGGCTGGGTCCGGGCGGCGTGCCGGGCGGGTCCCCATGCAGCTGCGCCCGCCAGCGACATCACCACGGCGATCGCCGTCGCGAACGTCGTGATATCGAGCGGGGATATGTCGAGCAGAATGCCCTGGAGCGCGCGCGTGCCCGCGGCCGCGAGCGCTACGCCCGCCCCCACGCCGAGTGCGCCGAGCGTCATGCCCTGCCGGATCACCATGTGTCGGACGTTGCCCGGCTCGGCGCCGACAGCAAGCCGGATCGCGTACTCCCGGCGTCGCAGCCGCGACGTGAGGCTGACGACGGCATAGAGGCCGAACGCGCTGAGCACGGTCGCAACTATACCGAAGAAGGAGAGTGCGAGCATCGCGAGTCGATGCCGCGCCGTTGCATCTGCGACCATCTCGTCCGCGCGACGTATCGTCCCAACGGGCACGCCGGCATCGGCACGGTGGATCGCGGCGCGCAGGGTTTCAGCGGTGAGCGGCGGCGCACTGGCGGCGACACGTACCGTGAATGATCGGTTCGGCCAGGAGAACTGCCGCGTCGAGCCGTACATCGTGGGCAGCACTGCTTCCGCAGGCCCGTGCTGCCGCACGTCTGCGACGACGCCGACCACACGCATCCATTCCGCGCCATCCTCCGGACCGCTCGCGCCGAGCCAGATGCGCGCACCGACTGCGTCACCGTCTGGCCAGTGCGTCCGCGAGGCCGTCTCGTTGATCAGGATGGCACCGATCGCGCCCTCCCGATCTTCGCTTCCGAAATCCCGTCCCTCCCGGATCGCAATTCCCCAGAGAGACATGAATCCGGGAGCAACGGAGAAATAGGCGACTTCGCCGCGCGCGTCATCGCCATCGCGGCCGACGATCGTGAGACCCGCGCGGGATCCGCCCACCACGGGCAGGCCGATCGATGCGGTCGCGTCGAGTACGCCGGGCAGACGCCGCAGCTCGTCGAGCGCGTCCTGTTCGAAACGCAGCTGCGCTTCCTCCTCAGCAAAGCGCGGCACCGGCATGGTCGTGCTCAACGTGTAGAGCCCCTCCGTGCGGAAGCCGAGAGTGGTGTCGGCGAGCGAACGAACGGTACGGACCAGCAGTCCCGCGCCGACGATAAGGACGAGCGCGAGCGCGACCTGCGCGACGACGAGTGCAGAGCGCGCCAGTGTCAACTCGGTACCGCCCGACGATCCACGTGCGCCCGGCAGCGGGTCCAGACGCCCTGCGACGACCCCCGAGTACGGCACCACCGCGGAGACGATGCCGGCCAGGACGCCGATCGCGAATGCGATCGATGCGGTTCCGGCATCGAGTGACACCGTTCCCATCCGGTTCAGGAACTCCGGCTGGAACGCGGCGAGGGCGGCCACGAGGCTGTACGCGAGCCAGATGCCGATACCGGTTCCAAGCGCCGCCAGCAGCGCGCTCCGATATACCTCCTCACGCATCAGTCGCCACCGCGTCGCGCCCAGCGCGCACTGCACTGCGAGCTGGTTGCGCGCACCGACCGCGAGCGTTGCGGACAGACCGGCGATGTTCGCGCATACGATCAGCAGCAGCAGCAGTGCGGCCGCAGCGGTGCCGAGCAGCACCGGGCGCGCACTGCCGACCAGCTCGTCACGCAGCGACGTCGCCACCCATCGCTGGCGACTGTGTGCTTCAGGGAACGCCGCCGCCGTGCGCTGCGAGTACGCTGCCAGGTATGCGTGCAGTCCATCGAGCGTCGTACCGTCATCGAGTACGGCGATGACCGTGAAGTCGAGTGCGCCGCGCGGCCGCGTGGCGAGCATGGTCGGCAGGTCTGCCGGTCGGAGCACCTGCGCCTGCGGCCAGTACGGCGCAACGAACGACCGGTCCAGCACGCCCACGACCGTGTGCGCGGTGCCATCGACGATGATCGAGCGTCCCACAGCCGCAGGATCACCGGAAAGCTGCTCCTGCCAGAAGGGCCAGCTCACGACCACGACATTCGTCGCGCCCTCCGCCCAGCCGCGTCCGAGCACCGGCGCACCCAGTGTCTGGAAGAAGTCCGGCGTCACGAGCAGCGAAACGATCTGCTCAGTCGACTCCGCGGTCGAGTACGAGGCCCCGGCCGGATCGATGCCGACCACGCCCGCAATCGGGCCGTGTTCCTCCAGCTCCGCCATCACGTGCGGCGATACGGGCGCGAGCGGCCACGTCTCCGTTTCCGTATAGATCGATACGAGCCGGTCGCTCGCGGGATACGGCAACGGCTCCAGGAACGCGCGCTTCATGACGGCCATGCTCGCTGTGCCGGTCGCCACGGCCAGTGCCAGCGTGCCGATGCACGCGAACGAATACAGCGGGTGCCGCCGGAACCGGCGGAATAGCATGTGCAGCAGCATCAGCGATCTCATCGCAGGCTCCATGCGGGTGGGTTCGATCCAGTATCGTGGGGAGCAACGCGTGGACCGGATGCGTGCAAGTGTGGAAGTCGTGGCCGGGATGAGAGTTGGCTGCTGCACGGACGGGCGTGGCCGGCGTCTGGCTGTTCACGGGTGGGATGACGTTTCTCGGAATCGAAAGGGCGGGAAGAGGGTGGCGGATGGTTTAAGGTGGGTCGTGTGGCAGACCGGGCTGGCGTCCGGGTGACCCCTGACTGGCTCCAGCCCATGGCCGCGACGCTCACGCAGGAGCGGTTCACCGACCCCGCGTGGATCTTCGAGCGGAAGCTCGACGGCATCCGGATCCTCGCCTTCCGGAACGACGACGACGTCCGCCTCCTCACACGCAACCAGCTCCCGCGCCACATGCCGCAGGTCGCCGACGCTGTACGCGAGCTACCTGTCCACGACGTGATACTCGACGGCGAATCGACTTGGGACCCCGACAGCAGTGTCGCATACCACGTCTTCGACATCCTCTGGCTGAATGGCCGCAGCCTCACCGACCTGCCGCTGATGGAGCGCTATTCGCTGCTCGAGGAGCTGCCGCTGAAGCCGCCGCTCGGCCGCGTGGACCGGATCACGGCCGACAAGCCGTGGGAGCACGCGTGCAGCAAGGGATGGGAGGGCGTCATCGCAAAACGGTTGGACTCGACCTACGAGCACCGGCGGTCGCGCAGCTGGCTCAAGATGAAATGCGAGCTCACGCAGGAGCTGGTCGTCGGCGGATTCACCGACCCGCAGAAGAGTCGCGTCGGGTTGGGTGCGCTGCTCGTGGGCTATTACGACGGCGACGATTTCGTATTCGCAGGCAAGGTAGGCACCGGCTTCGACACCGCCATGTTGATCGCGCTGCGCGAGCGGCTGGACGCAGCCGAGATCGACAAGCCGCCGTTCACGCGCGCGGTCGGACTGCCGCGCGTGCGCGCACACTGGGTCCGACCGGAGATCGTGGTGGAGGTCGCGTTCATCGAGTGGACGAAGTACGAGAAGCTGAGGCATTCGCGCCTGCTGGCCATCCGCGCCGACATGTCGCCGCGCGATGTCGTACGCACCAGCACTCCGCTCGACCAGCCGGACAGCGGTTCCCGCCATGGCTGAGCGCGTCACGATAACGCATCCGGAGAAGGTGCTGTTTCCGGATGATGGGATCACCAAGGGCGAGCTCGCGGACTACTATCGCATGATCGCGCCATTGATGTTGCCGCACGTGATCAACAGGCCGATTACGATGGAGCGGTTTCATCGCGGCATTGGTGAGGACGGGTTCTTCCAGAAGAGCGTGACGAAGGGATTCCCGTCGTGGCTCGAGCGCGTGGAGGTGCCGAAGAAGAAGGGCACCGTGCATCATCCGCTCGTCACCGACACCGACGCGCTGCTGTGGCTCGCGAACATGAACTGTATCACGCCGCACGTCTGGACCTCGCGCGCACCCGACGTCAACCGGCCCGACCTGCTCGTCTTCGATCTCGACCCGTCCGAGGACGATGCCGATGCACTCCGCGCCGCTACCCTCATCGTTCGCGACACGCTCGCGGAGCTCGGCCTGACGAGCTGGGTGAAGACCACTGGCTCGAAAGGGTTCCATGTGGTCGTCCCGCTCGACCGCACCGCGGAGTACGAGCAGTGCGCGCCATTCGCGCACGCACTGGGCCGCCTGCTGGTGCAGCGACACCCGGCCGTCTTCACGCAGGAGTTCTTCAAAACCGAACGCGGTGATCGCATCCTCATTGATACCGGCCGCAACGAATTCCACGCGACGTACGCCGCTACGTACGCCGTCCGGGCGAAGCCCGGGGCTCCCGTTTCGGCGCCCTGTACGTGGGAGGAGGTGGAGCGCGGTGTGCAGCCGCAGTCGTATACGTTGCGAACGATGGCCGAACGTGTCGCATCGGTCGGCGATGTGTGGGCGGATCTGCACGCGCACGGCCAGCCTCTGACGCCGGCAATAGAGCTGCTGCGCGGCGCCTGAGCCCGATTCCGGGCCCGCGGGCCCGTGCGGTCGATCGGGCTACGCCGCGGCTCTCCCGTTCAGG
>DATHUY010000071.1 GCA_035461765.1 Longimicrobiales bacterium | reverse complement strand
CGGCTTCACGCTGAACATGCTGACGCTGATGGGCCTGTCGCTGTCGATCGGTATCCTGATCGACGACGCCATTGTCGTCATCGAGAACATCGTGCGCCATCGCGAGATGGGCGAGGACCACTTCACGGCGGCCAGCTGGGGCACGCGCGAGATCTTCCTCGCGGTCATGGCGACCACGTTCTCGATCGTGGCCGTGTTCGTCCCCGTCGCGTTCATGGGCGGCATCATCGGCCGGTTCTTCTACGAGTTCGGCATGACCGTCGCCTGGGCCGTGCTCGTGTCACTGTTCGTGTCGTTCACACTGACGCCGATGCTCTCCGCATGGTGGGGCGTCGACCCGCACAAGGGTGCGCACGACGGTGCAAGCCAGGGCAATGTCCTCACGCGCGGCATCAGCCGCTTCAACCGCTGGTTCGACAACCAGGCGGAACGCTATCGCGGCATCGTCGACTGGGCACTCCGGCACCGCAAGTCGACAATCGCCATTGCGACGGCCGCGTTCTTCGGCTCGTTCATGCTGTTCCCGTTCATCGGCGGCGGATTCTTCCCCGACACCGATGAGTCGCAGTTCGCTGTCGTGTTCGAAACGCCCGAGGGATCGTCGCTCGACTACACGCGCTCCCGCGCGGATGCGATCGTCAGCACGCTCGCCACGCTCGAGGGTGTCGAGTACACCTACACGACAATCGGCGCCGGCGCGACAGGTACCGTGACCGCGGGCAACACGTTCGTGAAGCTCGTCTCACCCGGCGAGCGCTCGAAGTCGCAGCAGGACCTGATGGTCGAGGCGCGCGCGAAGCTCACCCCCATGTACGGCGTCCAGGCGTCCGTATCCCTCGGTGATCAGGGGCCCGGCGGCGGCAAGCCGCTCCAGGTCAACGTGCGCGGACCGGACGTTACGGTGCTGCAATCGCTCAGCGACACGATCCTCGCGATGATGCAGCGCCTGCCGGGCATCGTGGACGTCGAGAGCTCGCTCGGCCAGCCGCGCCCCGAGTACCGCATCGATGTCAATCGCGACCTCGCCAACGAGCTCGGACTCGATGTCGGGCAGATCGCCAGTGCCGTGCGGCCCCTGCTCGCCGGACAGGCCGCGACGACGTGGCAGGACCCCCAGGGTGAGGAGCGCGACGTCGTCGTGCAGGTCGATCCCGCACGACGTGCATCGCTCGGTGACATCGCTTCACTCCCCGTAGCCACACCCATGCGCGGCATCAGCGGCGCAGCGCCGACCGTGCCGCTCGGTCAGATCGCGACCATCCAGACGGGTACTGCGCCCGCGCAGATCGATCGCAGTGACCTCGAGCGCGTGGTCACCGTGTCTGCCAATACCGAGCCGGGTTATTCCGTGCAGGAGGCGTCTACGGCGCTGAGCGCAGAGCTCGATGCGCTGACACTGCCTGACGCCTACTCCATTCAGCTCGGCGGCGAGACGGAACAGCTCGCGGAGACGTTCGGCTACGTCGTAGAGTCGCTGCTGCTCGCGATCATTCTCATCTTCCTCATCCTCGCGTCGCAGTTCGAGTCGTTCACGCAGCCGCTCGCGATCATGACCGCCCTGCCGCTGTCCCTGATCGGTGTGCTGATCGCGCTGCTCATTACCGACGACACACTCAACATGATGTCGATGATCGGTGTCATCATGCTCATGGGGCTCGTCACCAAGAACGCCATCCTGCTCGTCGACAACGCCAACGAGCGACGTGGACTCGGCGCCGACCGGCACACCGCACTCGTCGAGGCCGGTCGCGTTCGACTGCGTCCCATCATCATGACCACGGCCGCCATGATCTTCGGCATGCTGCCGATCGCCATGGCCCTGGGCGAGGGCGGCGGTTTCCGCGCCCCGATGGCGCGCGCCGTCATCGGCGGCCTCATCACCTCGACCATGCTCACGCTCATCGTCGTGCCGGTCGCGTACACCTACTTCGATGACATGGGTGCCTGGATGAAGCGCCGCTTGATGTCGGAGAAGCGCGAGCGGCAGATGCGCGAGGAGGCCGTGCACGCGGGTATCGGGAGCGAAACGGCGTGGGGTGTACAGGCCGGCGACTGAGCGGCGTACACCCGCGGGCGTACATATGGCGGGTGGGTGGTGGATGGGTGGAAAGCGGCATGGCCGTTGCACTTACACCGCGCGCACGGGCGCCATTCAGCGCCCGTCGCGGAGCGGAAGGGTAACGGCATGCGATCGGATCTGGTCGATCTGAAATCTGGCCGGTGGCACCGGTTCACGGAGAGGGACGCGACGGGGTCGGTGATGGAGCTGGTGCAGGTCGGGCATCCGCACAACAAGATGCGTGTGCGGCTGCCGGACGGGTGGCATCAGCTGGGGCACCGTGAGATTGTGGAGCTGGCTCGTGCGCCGGAGGTCCGACTGTGGACCGATGACTATTTTGTGCCGTGGCGGGTGAGCGCGGTGGGCCCGAACACCGAGTTCCCGTATCCGCTGCGTCGGCGGCATCTGGTATTCGACTCGGACCGGACGTGGGCGGGGATCGTGGAATTCGATGATCCGCGCCAGCTGGGCGATCTGAGCGACCTGGAGCTGAGGGAGCTGCGGGACAGCATGCGTGACTTCGGCGGCCGGCGGCGGGGATACCGTCCGCCGGCGGGCAGCTCCCCGCACGCGCACGCCTAGGCGCGTCAGCTCGATCGCGTGCCCGAGACAGTGAGGACGCTCACCGCCGGCAAATCCCCCGCCAGCTCGCCTCTCTGCACCGTTGCGCTATGACGAGCGGTGTCACACCCTATCCATGCTGGACGATCCACCTTCCGATGACGGAGACAGGCAATGAGAATTCAGGGCTGCACGGTGATGGCGGGTGTGCTGCTGGTCGCGGGGTGCGCCGGCGCGGACGTGCCCGTGGCGGAGGAGACGCCGATGGAGGCGCGGCTGGACCGGTATACGACGGTGCGGCTGACAGCTGACATGGGACAGCTGAGCGAGCGGGACCGCAGGGTGGTCGGGCTGCTGATCGAGGCGGCCGACGAGATGAACGGGATCTTCTGGCGGCAGGCGTACGGCAATGCCGATTCGCTGCTGGCGGGCATCACCAATGAGGCGGCCGGTCGGTACGCAATGATCAACTACGGTCCGTGGGACCGGCTGGATGACAACCGTCCGTTCATCGACGGTGTGGGGCCGAAGCCGGCGGGAGCGAACTTCTACCCGGCGGACATGACCAAGGAGGAGTTCGAGGCGGCGGCTGCGGGTGCGGGTGGGGCGGAGCTGCGGAGTCAGTACACGCTGGTGCGGCGGGCAGAGGATGGGACGCTCACGGCGGTGCCGTATCACGAGGCGTTCGCGGCGGCGACGGAGCGCGTAGCGGCGAAGCTGCGGGAGGCGGCGGGCTACGCGGACGAGCCGATGCTGAAGCGGTACCTGGAGCTGCGGGCGGACGCTCTTCTGACGGATGACTATCGCGCGAGCGACATGGCGTGGCTGGACATGAAGGACAACCCGATCGATGTCGTGATCGGGCCGATCGAGACGTACGAAGACCAGCTGTTCGGCTACAAGGCGGCGCACGAGGGGCTGGTGCTGGTCAAGGATCGCGCCTGGAGTGATCGGCTGTCGCGGTATGCGGCCATGCTGCCGGCCCTGCAGGAGGGGCTGCCGGTCGATGCGCGCTACAGGGCGGAGCAGCCGGGCACGGACTCCGACCTGAACGCCTACGACATCGTGTACTATGCGGGCGATGCGAACGCGGGGTCGAAGTCGATCGCGGTCAACCTGCCGAACGACGAGCAGGTGCAGCTGGAGAAGGGTACGCGCCGGCTCCAGCTGAAGAACGCGATGCGGGCCAAGTTCGACGAGATCCTCGTACCAATCGCCGATCTGCTGATTGCCGAGGACCAGCGCGAACACGTGACGTTCGATGCGTTCTTCAGCAACGTGATGTTCCACGAGGTCGCGCACGGTCTGGGGATCAAGAACACGGTGAACGGGCGCGGTACGGTGCGGGAAGCGATGCAGGAGCAGGCATCGGCGCTCGAGGAGGGGAAGGCGGACGTTCTCGGTCTGTACATGGTGACGAGTCTGCACGATCAGGGCGAGCTGGGCGACGCGCCGCTGGAGGACTACTACACGACGTTCCTCGCGAGCATCTTCCGCTCGGTGCGATTCGGTGCGGCGAGCGCACACGGCCGCGCGAACATGGCGCGCTTCAATTTCTTCGCCGAACAGGGTGCGTTCGCGCGGGATCCGGAGACGGGTCGTTACCGCGTCGACTACGCGAAGATGCGCGAGGCCATGGACGCGCTGTCGGCCCGGATCCTGACCGCGCAGGGCGACGGCGACTACGAAGGGATCGTCCAGTTCATGGAGCAGTACGGCAACATTCCGCCGGAGCTGCAGCAGGACCTGGATCGCGTCAATGATGCGGGCATACCGGTCGACGTGGTGTTCGAGCAGGGCAAGGCGGTACTGGGCATCGAGTGAGACGGGTGCACGGCACCGAGTGAAGCCGATGCACGGAGGCGAGTGAGGTCCGGCGGCGCTCGTGGACGTGGCGGCGCGGTTGGCGAAGGAACGCGCAGGTTTGGCGATTGATCGTAAAAACACAGAGGCGGCGCGCTACGGCAGAAGGATGCCGCAGCGCGCCGTTGCTCGTTTCGGGGCCGTGTAGGGCAAACGCACATGAGGGAGCGGCACAGGCGCACATCCGCGTCGAGATTCGCCCGACAGATGCCGGTCCGGTCGAGCCGCACACTGGTAGAGAGGTGAGGTGGCTGGGCTCGGCGACCAACCTCAGGTCGACGCTATGGACCCGGATATGCGGCAAAAATCGGGGCGACACATCTGACCGGGGGACGCCATGGAGATCAAAGGCTACAGCGACCGGCGGGAAGCAGGGCGGAAACTGGCAGCGGCGCTGCGGGCGGATGTGCAGCTGGACGACCCGCTGATACTGGCCCTGCCGCGCGGCGGCATCACGGTGGCCGCGGAGATCGCGCGCGAGCTGGAAGCGGAGCTGGACGTGCTGGTGGTGCGGAAACTCGGCCACCCACTCCAGGAGGAGCTCGCCATCGGTGCGCTCGCGGAGGGCAGCATCCAGGTCCTGAATCCGGAGACCGCGGCTGCGATTTCACCCGAGGTGATTCGTTCGATCGTCACACGCGAGTCGCGCGAGCTCGAGCGCCGCAGTGCCCGTTACCGGGGCGGCGCACCGCTGCCGTCGCTGCGCGCACGCGACGTCGTCCTGGTGGATGACGGCCTCGCGACGGGAGCGACGATGCGCGCGGCGGTGCTGGCCGCGCGGCAGGGCGAGGCCCGGCAGGTGATTGTCGCTGTACCGCTGGGCGATCCGGAGGTGTGCGCAGCGCTGGGACGGGAGGCGGACCGCGTGGTGTGTCCGCTCCAGCCCGAAACGCTGGCGGCCGTCGGATACTGGTACGAGGAGTTTCCGCAGGTGACGGATGACGAGGTGAGTGCTGCACTCAACGAGGCACGGCGGCGGTGGTCGGAAACACCGCGGCGGCCGTGACAGGAGGGTTGATCCGATGATGCGCACGATTATGGTCCCGCTCGACGGCTCCGCGTTCGCGGAGCAGGCTCTGCCGCTGGCCATGACGCTGGCACGGCGCAGCCGTGCGCGCCTGCACCTGACGCTGGTGCGCGCGGCGCTGCCGGATCCGTCGGCTGCAACGGCGCCCGAGGAGTATCTGGCGAAGACCGCCGGGCAGATCGAGGCCGGTGTCCCTGAAGGCGTGACGCACAGCGTGCTGTCGCACGAGCAGGATGGGCTCACGTACCCGCCACCGCCGCCGGCATCGGTCGCGGACGTGCTGGTCCACTACGTCAGCGAGCACGACGTCGATCTGGTGCTGATGACGACGCACGGGCGGGGAGGCGTCGGTCGCGCGTGGCTCGGCAGCACGGCCGATGCAGTTGTGCGTGCCGCGCCGAAACCCGTCCTGCTGGTCCGGCCGGAGGACGAGGAGTTCACCATTGCCCATGACGCGGACCACGGCATCAATCACGTCGTGATTCCGCTCGACGGGTCCGAAGCCGCGGAGCGAGCGCTGCCATTCGCGCGGGAGATAGGAGACACCTTCGGCGCCCGCTACACGCTCGTGCGCGTCGTGTCGCCGCTGACGTACTACGATTCGCCCGAGTGGATCGGGCCCGATCCTGCCGTGCAGCTGACGCCGCTCAACCGCGAGGCCGCCGCCCGGTATCTGGATGAAGCCGCGGATCGGCTGCGCGACAGCGACATACAGGTGGACACGGCGCTCATCGAGGCCGTGTCGCCAGCGGATGCCATCATGCGGTACGCGGAGGCGCACGGCGCCGATCTGATCGTGCTGTCATCATCGGGCGCCGGCGGCATCCGTCGCCTGCTGCTCGGCAGTGTAGCGGACAAGATCGTGCGCAGCGCGGACATGCCGGTAGTCGTGTGCAACACGCGTGTCGCTGAATCGGCCGGCGGGCACGAGGCAGACACGTCGAAGCATGCCACGCAGGTATGATCCTCGACGTGGTACTGAACCGGAGGTGTACCATGAGCACGGCGGATGATCTGCGGCAGGACGTGATCGAGGAGCTGGCGTGGGACATGTCGCTCGACGACGAGGGGATCGGCGTAGCTGCGACCACGGACACCGTGACGCTCACGGGTTACGTGCGCAGCTACGCGGAGAAGCGGGCTGCGGAGAAGGCGGCGAAGCGCGTGAGAGGTGTGATGGTCGTAGCGAATGACCTGGAAGTCCGGCTGCCCGATATCATGCGACGCGACGACCCCGACATCGCAGCAGCGGTCGCGGCCACGCTCAAATGGAACGTGAGTGTGCCCAATGACGTGAAGGCGACCGTGGAGCATGGCTGGGTCACGCTGGAGGGGAACGTCGACTGGACGTTCCAGCGGCGCGCGGCAGAGCGTGCAGTTCGTGACCTGATCGGCGTACGGGGGGTGACGAATCTCATCACGCTGCGCGTCCGGCCGGTACCGAAGAACGTGATGGACCAGATCCACAGGGCGTTCCACCGGAGTGCCCAGATCGATGCCGATCACGTCAAGGTGGCCGTGCACAATGGCGTTGTGACACTGTCGGGCAACGTGCGGTCGTGGTCGGAGAAGATGGAGGCCGAGCACGCGGCGCGGACGGCCGCGGGCGTGAAGGAAGTCGACAATCAGCTGCGGGTCTCCAGCGCGGCGGGCCTGCTCGTGTAGGTCGGTGCCGCACGGCGGTCCATGCGCCGCAAGACTCACCTCGACGCGGAGTAGTGCGATGCATACACCTGACGCGGCAGCACGCGCTGTCCACATCGATGCGGCTGGCGTCACGCTGGAGGGCGACCTGACCGTGCCCGGGGGCGCGACCGGGGTCGTGGTGTTCGCGCACGGCAGCGGCAGCAGCCGGTTCAGCCCGCGTAACCGCATGGTGGCGCGGACCCTCCATGACGCAGGCATGGCGACGCTGCTCGTCGACCTGCTGACGCCGGAGGAAGAGCTCGTTGACGATCGTACGCGCCAGCTGCGTTTCGACATCCCGCTGCTCGCCGACCGGCTCGCCGCAGTGACGGACTGGACTGGCAGCCACCGTGGGACAGCGGATCTCACGATCGCGCTTTTCGGCGCGAGCACGGGCGCGGCCGCAGCCCTGATCGCGGCCGCCTTGCGTCCGGAAGGTGTCGCGGCGGTCGTCTCGCGGGGCGGCCGGCCCGACCTGGCGGGCGAAATGCTCGCGCGCGTTCAGTCGCCCACACTGCTCATCGTGGGCGGGCTCGATGAACAGGTGATCGAGCTCAACCGCGCTGCGCTCGCGCGTCTGCGCTGTGAGAAGCAGCTGGTCATCGTGTCGGGCGCAACCCACCTCTTCGAGGAGCCGGGTACGCTCGAGCAGGTCGCGGGGCTGGCGCGCGACTGGTTCGCCGCCCGCTTTCCGAAGAGTGCACATGTCGCCCGCGACGCATGAGATGGAGTGTGCGGGTGCCGTCGGGCGGCGCCCATGACTGACGGCGGCCTGCGGCTGTTCGCTCTGTCGGCGGATCGCGCGTTCGGCGAAGCGGTCGCGGCCGCGGCGGGAATCCAGCTGGCGCCGCACGAGGAACGCACGTTCGAGGACGGCGAGCACAAGACCCGGCCGCTGGTGAGTGTGCGCGGCGTGGACGCGTACGTGCTGGACTCACTGTATGGCGACTCTGCACACAGCGCGAACGACAAGCTGTGTCGCATGCTGTTCTTCATCGGCGCTCTCCGCGATGCGGGTGCTGCGCGCATCACGGCAGTCACCCCCTATCTGTGTTACAGCCGCAAGGATCGCAGGACGAAGCCGCGCGATCCGGTGACCACGAAATACGTCGCGGCCCTGTTCGAGGCGGTGGGCACCGACGTGGTCGTCACGATGGACGTGCACAACCCGGCAGCATACCAGAATGCATTCCGGCTGCGCACGGAGCACCTGGAAGTGCGTCCGCTGCTCGTGGGGTATCTGCTCGAGCACGCCGGTGATACGAGCCTCACGATCGTCTCGCCCGATGCGGGTGGCGTGAAGCGCGCGACGTCCGTGCGCGAATCCCTTGCCCGCGCTCTCGGCCGGGACGTCGGAATGGCCTTCCTGGAGAAGCGGCGCAGTGAGGGGGAGGTCAGCGGCGATGCGGTGGCAGGGAATGTCGAGGGATCGACGGCCCTCATCGTGGATGACCTGATCAGCAGCGGCACGACGATCGCACGCGCCGCACGGGCCTGCCACGCCCGCGGTGCGGCGCGGGTCTGGGCGACAGCGACGCACGCGCTCTTTACGGCAGCGGCCGGCGACACGCTCGGAGAGCCGGCGCTCGAGCGGCTCATTGTGTCGAATACCGTGGTACAGGGCCGTATTCCGGCAACACTGGCGAGGAAAGTCACGGTGCTCGACGTCGCACCGCTGCTGGGCGAGGGCGTGCGCAGGATGCACGCGGGAGGCTCGATCGTCGAGCTGCTCAGCGACGCCGTGGCCGGCTGATCGGTCGGGCCTTCAGACCCGTCGATGGGGTGCGGCATCGATCGCCACGTCTGCGGTCGTCGATGCAGCGGCGTGGTGCACCGGCGCCGCGGGCGGCATGGGCAGGCCAGCATGGCGAGCGGCCAGGCTCAGATATTCGTGTGACGCCGCCGTCCAGTGGTCTGCGGCGTCCGGATCCCCGTTCTGTACGTGCCAGATGGCCAGTTTCGCCCGCAGTGTGGCGCGCATGGCGGCGTAGAAGTCGATGAGCGCTGCGGGCGCATCATCGCCCGTCGCGTCGCGATAGTGCTGCAGCAACGTCCGGCCGATCCATGGTGCCCCCAGGCGCTCGCATTCCATGCCGAGGAACGCCAGCTCGTCCACGGGGTCGAGCAGGCGGAAGTCGCGCCGAAACTCGAGACAATCGATGATGACCGGCGGGTCGGTGAGGCAGACATGTTCGGGGCGCAGGTCGCCGTGCGCCTCGACGATGCGGTGTGCCAGGGCGCGGGCGCGGAACATGTCGGCGCCCCGCACCATAGTCTTGCGCAGTGCGCGCCCGGTGGCGCGGATCAGCTCGAACGGCAGGTGGTCGGCGCGGCCCGTCAGCTCGCCGATATCCTCCCTGATGTTCGCGGTGAGTTGTCTGATGTAAGTGTCCGGCGTCAGCTCCTCGACGGGTGCGGCATCGTAGAACCGGACGAGCAGGTCGCCGAGCGCAGCGATGTCGGCCTTCGTGGGGCCGCCGGATCGGATCACGTGATCCAGCATCCTGTCGCGCGGCAGCCGCTTCATCTGCACGAGCCAGTCGACCGCCGCTGAGCTGGCGCCGTCACCCATGTGCAATTTACCGGCGGCATCGCGCACGACGGGCACGACACCGATATACGTGTCGGGCGCGAGCCGCCGGTTGAGCCGCACTTCCGCTTCGCACACGGCGCGGCGCAGCGGTTCCGTGCTGAAATCGAGGAACGCGTAGCGGACCCGCTTCTTGAGCTTCCAGGCGAACCTGTCGGTCAGGAACACGTACGCCATGTGCGTCTCGATCCTCTCGACCGGTCCGTGCTCCCCGGGGTAGCTCGCGGGGTCGGAGAGGAACGCCAGCAGCTCCACGGTCTCGGTCCGCGCCTCGATCGTCCCGCCGGCCATGCTCACCGTGGCGACGGGCAGACGAGCACCGGGACGGGTGACGCGCGGATCAGTTTGTCCGCCACACTGCCCAATAGCAGGCGGGCAGCGCCGCCATGTCCGCGCGTGCCCACGGCGATCATGTCCGCGCGCTCGGTCTCGGCGGTGCGCAGTATGGCCGCAGTCGTATCGTAGCCGGTTACGACTTCGGCGCGGGTGGAGTCCGGCAGGTCGGAGGCTCCGACGAGATCGCGGAGGTATGCCTCCGCCTCGCGCGACTCCTCCGCCGTCCTTTCGCGCACCATGCGCGCTGTGTCGGGAATGCGTGACGTAATGGCTCGTGACGGTGGCACGACCACGCGCATGATTGTGCATGCGGCTCCCATTGCCGCACAGATCGCGGCAGCGGCGGGCAGCGCGCGTTCTGCCGCGGGCGATCCGTCCACGGCCACGAGGACGCGCCGGACGAACGACCTGCCGGGACCGGCCGCGCCTTCCGCGGGCCGGAGGAGCAGGACAGGCACGCGCGATCGCCGGATCAGCCCGTCGGCCACGCTGCCGATCCAGTACCGGCTCAGTCCGCCGTGTCCGTGCGTGCTCATGACGATGAGGTCCATGTCACGGCGGCGGGCGAAGTTCGCCAGAGCATCCGCGGGCGTACCCGTAATCACGGACCGCTCGGCGGCGATGCCATCTTCCCGCAACCGCTCGAGCAGCGCCGTCAGGTACTCCTTTTCCAGCTCCTGCTGCTGTGCTTCCAGCACCTCGCTCCCCATGAGCGTACGTTCGATCATCAGCGCCGGTTCGTGTACCATCACCAGGTGAAGGCGGGCGCCCGTCGCACGAACGAGGGCGAGGGCGGGCGGCAGACCGTACTCCGCAAAGCCGGATCCGTCCACGGGCACCATGATCCGATTCAGCATGAATCCTCCTCGGCAGGTGTTGCAGCGAGCAGCGTATCGAGCACATCCGACAGGGCGACGATCCCGACTATGACGCCGTCATCCAGCACGAGAGCGCGATGAACGCCCGTGCGTGCGAAGAACCGGCGGAGCTCGGGGAGACTGGCGTCGGGGGGTACGCCGAACACATCGGGCGTCATGATCTCGCGGACGGTGCGGCCGAACAGTGTGTCGACGGCAAGAAAGCCCGGCGCATCGGGCAGTTCGGTCGTAGCGAGCCACAGCAGGTCCGTACTGCTCACGGTACCCAGCACGTTCCCGCTCGCATCGACCACGGGCATACCCCCGATGCCGTGGTCGCGCAGCGAGCGGATGAGGTCGCGTACCGTGGCATCCGGCAGGATCGAGACCAGCTCGCGATGCATGATGTCGGAGACCGTGCGCGGCCGCCGTTTCGCCGCGACACGGCCGGTCGGAGCGGGGCTGTCGGGGGGCACCGTGCGGCCCTCGTGTCGATCAGCGTCTGCGGCACGGGCGGTGCGTGATGGCTCCGGCGTTTCGGGTATCCTCGGTGCGCTCATGATCAGCCTCCGGGTATATGCTGATGAAGAGTCCATTCCGGCAGCACACCGCGCCATGTCGAAACGGCGCATCCCGTGTCAGCAGGCGGCTGATGACCCGGCCGCATCCGCCCGTCCGAGGATCAGCAGTATCCTGACACCCGTACCTGGCTGGTCGGGGCATTGTCAGGCAGACCCGTCTACAGGAGGATACCATGAAGGTCGTCGATATCATGACTCCCCACCCGTATTGCGTCACGCCGGACCAGCCGCTCTTCGCGGCGGCGACGCTGATGCGCGATCACGATGTCGGCATGATCCCGGTCATCGACGATATCGGCAGTCGCCATCCCGTGGGCGTGATCACGGACCGTGACATCGCCGTGCGACACATCGCCGCGGCACATCACCACGACTGCCCGTGCCGTGACGCGATGACGACGGGCCCGCTCGTGACAGTGCAGCCCACTGACGATGTCAATGAAGTGGTCCGCCGCATGGGCCAGGCGGGTGTCCGTCGCGTCATCGTCACGGAGCCACAGGGCCGCGTCGTGGGTGTGGTGGCGACGGCGGATCTGTTCCGTCACGCCGATGCGATCGGTGAGCATTCTGTCGCGGGCGCGCTCGAAAGCATCTCCGAGCCGACCATGATCGAGCGCTGACGGGGCGGTGAAGCGAGTGATGTGAGCGCGACCGCGGCGCGGGTCCCGGGTTCGGCTGACGCCGGGCAGGAGACGGTATTCCGTGCTCGCGGCATCACGAAGGTCTATGTGATGGGCGAGGTCGAGGTGCACGCGCTGCGGTCCGTTGACCTCGACCTCCATGCCGGCGAGTTCATGGTCCTGCTCGGCGCGTCGGGCAGCGGGAAATCGACACTGCTGAACATTCTCGGCGGCCTGGACGTTCCGACCTCAGGCACCGTCTGGTTCCGGGACCACGATCTCGGGGCGGCGGATGACGCCGAGCTCACGCGTTACCGGCGCGAGCACGTCGGGTTCGTGTTCCAGTTCTACAACCTGATTCCGAGTCTGACGGCGCGGGAGAACGTGGCGCTCGTTACGGAGATCGCCGGCGATCCGATGCGGCCGGAGGACGCGCTCGACCTGGTAGGCCTGTCCGACCGCATGGATCACTTCCCGGCGCAGCTGTCCGGCGGCGAGCAGCAGCGCGTTGCGATTGCGCGCGCGGTCGCGAAGCGGCCGGACGTCATGCTGTGTGACGAGCCGACGGGCGCACTGGACTCGGAAACCGGGCGGATCGTGCTGCGGGTGCTCGAGCAGGTGAACCGCGAGCTGGGCACGACGACCGCGGTGATCACGCACAACGCGCCGATCGCGAGCATGGCGGATCGCGTGATACGAATTGCGGACGGCCGGATCGTGGACGTGCACGTGAACGAGACGAAGCTGTCGCCGGACGTGATCGAGTGGTGAGCGATGAACGCAATGAACCTGAAGCTGGTTCGGGAGGCGTGGCATCTGCGCGGGCAGCTGCTGTCGATCGGACTCGTCGTGGCGGCGGGTGTCATGACCGTCGTGACGCTGCGCGGCACATACGTGTCGCTCGCGACGTCGCTCGACATGTTCTATCGGGATTACCGCTTCGGCGATGTCTTCGCCGAGTTGTCGCGGGCCCCCGTATCGCTTGCGGACGAAGTGGCGCAGATCCCGGGTGTCGCGTCCGTGCATACGCGTGTGCGTGAGATCGTCAACCTCGATGTACCGGGTCTGTCGGAGTCCGCCGTCGGCCTGCTGCTCTCCATCCCGCCCGAGCCCGAAGCTACGCTGAATGACATACATGTAGTGAGCGGCCGCTATATCGATCCTGCCGAGCCGGACGAGGTGCTGGTGAGTGAGAGTTTTGCCACCGCGAACGGCCTGGTTCCAGGTGATGCCGTGGGCGCGGTGATCAACGGCCGCTGGCGTCGGCTCGAGATTGCAGGCATCGCGATCTCGCCCGATTACATCGGTGAGATCGCACCGGGAGCCGTTTTCCCCGATGACCGCCGGTTCGCGATCATGCGCATGAACCGCGACGCACTGGCGGCGGCGACCGGCATGGAGGACGCGTTCAACGAAATCTCGCTCGAGCTGGCGCCGTCCGGCAGCGAGGCAGCGGTGATCGCGGCCCTCGACCGGGTGCTCGAGCCGCACGGCGGGCTCGGCGCGTACGGCCGCGATACGCACCCGTCACATCAGGCGGTGATGGGTGAGCTGGATCAGAATCGTGTCACCGGCACGATGATCCCGGCGATCTTCCTCGGTGTGGCGGCGTTTCTGCTCAATGTCGTGCTCAGCCGGATCGTCGGGACGCAGCGCGAACAGATCGCGGCGCTGAAGGCATTCGGTTACAGCAACATCGAAGTTGGTGTCCATTATCTTCGCTTTGCGATGCTGCCGGTGCTGGCGGGCGCGTTGTTCGGCACGGCGGTCGGCGTCTGGCTGGGCGGCGCTCTGACGCAGCTCTACGGCGGGTACTTCCGCTTCCCGCGCCTGGAATACGTGATCGATGTGCCGCTCATCTCGCTCGCGGCCGGCATCAGCGTCGCCGCGGCAGCGCTCGGCGCACTCGGCGCGGTCCGCGCGGCCGTCCGGCTGCCTCCCGCAGAGGCCATGCGGCCGGAATCGCCGACGCGGTTCAGGCCGGGCCCGCTCGAGCGCCTGGGTCTCGGCCGCTGGCTGTCGGCCTCGGCGCAGATGATCCTGCGCAACGTCGAACGCCGGCCGGCCCGCAGCATGCTGGCCGCGCTCGGTGTGGCGTTCTCGGTCGCGCTGCTGGTCGTTAGCATGTTCTTCTTCGATGCCATCACGCGCATGCTCGATGTGCAGTTCGATCAGGCGCAGCGTGAGGATCTGGCACTCTACTTCGCCGACACGCGCCCTTTGCGCGTGCGCTACGACCTCGCCCAGCTCGAAGGGGTCACGCACGTGGAGCTGTTCCGTTCCGTGCCGGTTCGGCTGAGCAGCGGCCACCTGGACCGATCCACCGTGCTCACCGGACTCCAGACGGATGGCTCACTGCGGCGGATCGTGGACCAGAAGCGTGAGCTAGCCTCCGTACCGCGCTCCGGGGTGCTGCTGAGCGAGGCGCTCGCCGATATCCTGCACGTAGCGGTCGGCGATACTCTCCACGTCGCGGTGCTGGACGGGCGGCGGTCGCAGTTCCGGATTCCCATTGCCGCGACGGTCGACGATCTGTTCGGCCTGAACGCGTATGTCGACCTGGCGACCATACACTCGCTGATCGGAGAGCCGGAGGGTGTGTCAGGTGCGTTCCTGCGCGCGGACGCGAGCGTGATGCCGCAGCTGAACGAGCAGATCAAGCGGCTGCCTGTCGTAGTGAGCGCGTACGCGCCGGAGACGGTGCGGCAGACGTTCGACGAGATGATGGATGAGACGCTCATGATCTCAGTGACGTTCCTGGTCGTTCTCTCCGGGATCCTGGCCATCGGCATCATCTACAATGGCGCGCGCATCGCCCTGTCGGAGCGCGGCCGCGAGCTGGCCAGCCTGCGCGTGCTCGGCTTCACGCGCCGGGAGGTCGCCGTGCTGCTGCTCGGCGAGCAGGGCGCCATCACGTTGCTCGCCATCCCGCTCGGCTGGGTGATAGGGATCGGCTTCGGGGCGCTGGTGCTCTCGCTGTTCGACATGGAGCGTTATCGCATTCCGATGGTCATCAGCAATCAGACCTACATCTTCTCCGGACTGATCGCCATCGCGTCGGCCCTGCTCGCAGGTCTGGCCGTGCGCAGGCGCGTCTACCGCCTGGATCTCATCGGTGTGCTGAAGACACGGGAATGAACGTAATGACCGATAAACGCAAACGACTGGTCTGGACCAGAAAGCGGAAGCGGCTCGCATGGGGCGCGGCGGCCCTGACCGTCATCGTACTGATCGTGCTCTCAATGCGGCCGGATCCGGAGCTGGTGCAGGCCGGGACGGTAACGCGTGGACCGCTGGAGACGACGGTCGATGCCGAGGGCATGACGCGCGTGCGCGACCGCTACCAGGTGGCCGCACCGGTGACCGGTCGGCTCGAGCGGGTGCCACTGGATATCGGGGACGTCGTGACGCCGGGAATGGTACTCGCGCGCATCATGCCGGTGCCACTCGATGCGCAGGGCGAGGCGGGGGCGCAGGCGCAGCTGACGGCAGCGCTCGCCGGCCTGCGGCAGGCGGAGACCCGGCTCGGCATCGCGGGAGACGCATTGCGTCAGGAGGAACGCAGCACGGCGCGCCTGCGAACCATCGCGGCACAGGGTGCCATCAGTCGTGAGGAAATGGAGCGCGCGGAGCTCAACCTGGCGTCGGTGCGCAGCACGTACGAGGCAGCGGAGGCGCAGCGCGTCGCAGCAGCGGCGGATGTCAGCGCCGCGCGCGCCGCGCTGTACGGCACGCCGGCCGGACGCACGCCGGCCGTCACGGAAGTGGTGCGCTCGCCCGCGGGCGGGCGCGTGCTTCAGGTGCACGAGGAAAATGAGCGGGTGGTGCCAGCGGGGACGCCGCTGCTCAGTATCGGCGATGCGGTTGGCCTCGAGGTCGCCGTCGACGTGCTGTCGACTGATGCCGTACGCATCGAGCCGGGCGCTCCGATGCGGCTGCATGACTGGGGAGGTGGGGCCCCGATCGCAGCGACCGTGCGGCTGGTGGAGCCGCAGGGCTTCACGAAGATCTCGACCCTCGGTGTGGAAGAGCAGCGCGTATATGTGATCGGCGACATGGTCGATCCGCCGGCCGCGCTCGGGGACCGTTACCGCGTGCAGGCCAGGATCGTCACATGGAGCAGTTCCAATGTTCTCAAGGTGCTCTCCAGTGCACTGTTCAGGAGCGGAGCCGAGTGGAGCGTGTTCGTGATCGATGGCGGCCGCGCGCGCGTGCGGACTGTGCAGGTCGGCCATCGCGGCACGGCGGAGACGGAGATCGTCAGCGGCCTGGAGGAAGGGGAGCAGGTGATCCTGTTCCCGTCCGACCGGATCGCGCCGGGATCGCGCGTGAAGATCGTCGAGGCCGATGACTGAGGCGGCTACGCTCCGGCGACGAGGCTGAGCAGCGTCGCACAAAGCAGCCCGGCGTAGATGCCGAGCACGTAGCCGGCAACGGCCATGAGCAGGCCGACCGGCGCCATGGCGGGATGGTAGACGCCTGCGACGATCGGTGCCGATGCGGCACCGCCCACGTTCGCCATGCTGCCGGTCGCGAAGAAGAACAGCGGCGCGCGCAGGAGCCGCGCGGCGATGAGCAGGATGACGATATGAATGAGCATCCATAGCATGCCGGCCGCCAGGAACAGCGGCGCATCGAGTACCGCGGCCAGATCGGCCTTGGCACCGATCGACGCGAGGAGCATGTAGAGCGCGGCGTAGCCGATGCGTGACGCACCCGCCTCCTCCAGCCGGCTGATGCGCGTGAATGACAGCAGCAGGCCGCCGGTGACGACGATCAGCACGGCCCACGTCGAGTTACTGACGATCGGTTGTTCGAACATGCGCAGGACCGGCATGCGTGCACCGGCGACGACACTCGCCACGGCGCCCGCGAAGCCGAGCCCGACGATCATCAGCACCAGGCGCGTGTCGACCGGTACGCGCTTCATATCCAGCGAGGCCAGCCGCGCGTTCGTCTCTTCGATCGCCTCCGTGCGGGCACCGATCCGGCGGTCGAAGCGTCCCTGCCACCCGCTCAGGAACAGCAGCACGCCCATCCAGCCGTATCCGACCACGGTATCCACGACAATGATCGGGCCCATGATCGAGTCCGGCGTGCCCACGCTCTGCTGGATCGCCAGCAGGTTCGCCGTGCCGCCGATCCAGCTGCCGGAGAGCGCAGCCAGCCCCTTCCACGACTCCGGTGGCAGCATGCCGCCGAAGATCATGTATACGATGGGTCCGCCGACCACGATGCCGAACGTCCCGGCGACGAGCATCAGGAGGGCGGTCCGCCCGAGCTTCCAGATGGCGCCCAGATCGATCGTGATCATGAGCATGAGCAGCGCGAACGGCAGCAGGTACGTGCCCATCCAGTCGTAGACCGGCGACGCCTGCGGCGTGATGCCCAGCGTCGTGGACAGGGTAGGGACGAAATATGCGTAGATGACCGGGGGTGTGACCTCGAACAGCGTTTTCAGGCGCGGCAGGCCGCTGAGCCAGAACACGAAGGCAATGACGGCCGCGAGGTACGCGAAGACCGCCATCGGGTCGCTGAGCAGCGCCGCCTGCGATTCCATGCTGGTACCGGTCGGGGGAACAGGGCGTGCGGGTCAATTGTGGTGCCTGGTCCGCGGGTCCGCAACCACCGTCGAAAATCGGGGAAAGCCTTACAGCCATGGGCCCCTGCCGAACGCATCATGAGACTGGCACAACAAAGGAGAACCGATGATGCTGCAGAATCTCGCCGATGCCCGCCGTGAGCTGGCCGGGCACGATGTGCTCAGCGTATACATAGCCGCCGACGAGCACGATCCGACGGAGCGCTTCAGCTGGCGCATGCGCCTGACCGCACAGCTGGACGCAGTCGGGGAGAGCATCGATGCGGCGCCACAGGAGGCGTTCGCGGCGGCCCGCAGTCACCTCGATAAGGAGCTCGAGTCGTACAAGGGATTCCTGCCCGGGCGCGGCTGGGCGGCGTTCGTCACGGCGGAGGGTGTGTGGCACAGCGGTGAGCTGCCGGCTCCGATGCCGGACCTCGTCCGCTGGCGGCGCGGGCCCGTGCTCGGACCGTACCTGCGCGCGCTCAAGCAGAACCGTCCCGTCGAGATCGCGCTTGTGGATCAGAGGCGCGCGCGGCTGCTGCGTTACCAGGCCGGCGAGCTGAATGAATACGCCGATTTCGTGGCCGATCGATTCATCGACGATCTGAGCGACCGCACGACGTCGAAGCGGGCCGGTGCGTACAGCGGCATGCGCGGCGAGACCGGTACCGATGCGGCCGACCGCATACTGAAGCAGGAGGCGGAGCGGCTGCTGAAGCAGGTGGCGAAGGAGCTGCGCGTCGCCGATGGCGATGCGTTCATCGTCCTCGGCGGCTCGACACCGGCAGTGGCCGGGCTGCAGAAGCTGCTGCAGCCGGGGTTCGAGGAGCGGACGATCGTGGAGCCCGCTCTGCACCTCACGATGACGGCTGCGGAGCTGGTGCCGCATGTGGAAGCTGCGGCGTCGGGCCTCAGCGAGCGCATGCAGCTGTCGCGTGCGCAGGCCGTCCTCGACGATGCCGGGCCCGGCGGGTCGGGGACGACCGGGCGGGAGGCGATTGCGGCCGCGTGCGAGCGCGGCCAGGTCGAACGCCTGCTGGTGTCGCCCGCATTCCTGTCGCGCGATGAGGAGGCTGCGGAGTCACTGATCGCGCAGACGCTCGATCACGGCGGCATGGTGGAGCTCGTCGGCGATGGCGCCGCGGAGCTTCTCGATGGCGCCGGCGATGGCGCCTGTGCGCGTCTCAGGTATGCCGTGAAGGAAGTGCCGGCAGCGACGGTGTGACGGAAGGAAGTTGTACGAAGGTGAGAACTGAGAAGGGGCGCGGACCGTTTCCGCGCCCCTTCCTGCTGCTAGTTCACCACCGATGGATCGGCGGGTTCCTCCGCACAGAGAGCTGCGGGTGTATTCGTGTTCCGATCGCACTCGGAGATCGAGACCGGCATCCACTGGTACTTGACCGGCTCGCCGAAGCGACGCAGGTCCGACCACCGCAGATTCTGCAGGTAGAGCTCGTAACGCCGCTGGCGCAGGATTTCATCGAGCATTGCGGCCTGCGTCGGCACGTCGGCGAGCGTGAGCGCCGGCAGACATGCCACCGGCTCGGGCAGCGGTGAGGAGCACTCCGTGCGCACGGCGTTCACGTAGTTGAGTGCGTCCGTCAGCCTGTTCTGCCGGGCTGCGACTTCCGCTCGGATCAGCGTCATCTCGTCCGGCAGGTACGCCGGAATGCTGTGAGACTGCGCGCTGTAGCGGTTGAAGTCGTCGAGCGGAGCGGCGAAGCCCATGGTGTCCAGTTCCTCCACCCAGTAATCGACGCGCTGATCACCGGCCTCGGCCTCCACGCGCCAGACATCCTTCGGACGCATGGACGTCGAGTTGCCGCCGTTGACGGCCAGGTTCCAGATCGGATTGGCGTCGGTGGCGGAGAACTGGAATTCCGAGAACACCGTCGGATCCACACTGGCGGCTGCCGCATCTGCAGCGTCGAGATTGCCCGCAATCAGGTTGTAGCGGGCCAGCATGGCACGAATCGTATTCAGCAGGTCGAAGCCATCCGCAACGATATCGTTGGTGAATTCTGCGGAAGCGGGCGTAGCGACAAGCATGGCTTCGGCTTCTTCCAGCAGCGTTAGGATCTCCGCGAGGACGGCCGCCCGGTCGGCAAACTCGGGTGCGCGATTGGTGGGGCTCACATCCAGCGGAACCTGCTCGTACACCTGGATGAGATTGCCGAATGCCATGGCCTTGAAGAGTCTGCCCATGGCGCCGATGCCGCTCACGGTGCCGGGTCCGAAGCCGACGTTGCCGGCGTTGGCGATCACGACATCCGCGATGCGAACGACGCGATACTGGCCGGACCACGTGCCCGTGGCGAAGCCGAAGTCGTTCGTTGCGGGTGCGCTGCCGGTGTCGACGATGCGATAGCTCTCGAACGTGGCCGCGCCGGCGCCCAGCTCGTTCGTGACCATGGCCGTGGTCGTGATCGGGTCTGCGAGCTGACCCGCGTACTCGGCCTGCAGTCCCACCACCACCTGGGCCAGCGTGGTCGGGGAACTGATCACTTCCTCCTCCGTCGGGATGTTCGGATCCTGCAGATCGAGATCACACGCGGCGGTGCCGAGCACCAGCATTGCGACCGCGCAGATCTTCATGCGTCTGATCATCATCAATGTCTCCTCGGTCGCCATCAGTATGTGAGCCGCACGCCGATCGTATACGTGCGCGCGTTCGGGTAAACGGCGAAGTCCACGCCGCGCTCTACGGTGTTCAGGCCGAACATGTTGACTTCCGGGTCGTAGCCGGTGTAGTCGGTCCAGGTCACGAGGTTGCGACCGAGGATCTCGAGCTGCATGGCACTCGCCCCAATGCTGCTCAGCCAGGACGCACTCGTCGAATAGCGCAGCGCGAGCTGACGCAGCTTCACGAAGCTGGCATCCTCGATGTAGTATTCCCAGATGCCCTGCAGGCGCGTGCGCTCTGCTGCGGTGATCTCGCCGCGCAGCAGCTGGTCGTAGAGGGGGCCGGCGTTGAAGATATCCTGAATGTTGCGTGTGCGATTCCACAGATCATGACCGAACTGGCCATCGAGCAGGAATGAAGCCGACCAGTTGGGGCCGAACCCGAATTCGTTGGCCAGCGAGCCCGTCCATTCCGGCCACGGGTTGCCGACGAACACAGGGTTTGCCGCACCCGTATTGATCGGCAGGCCGTCCACGTCATACATGATCGCGCCGCTCTCATCACGCTGGAACCCGCGCATGTAATGGGCGCCGATCGGGTGCCCTTCCTGGACACGGTTGGTGTATCCGACGGTGAACGGGTCCCCCTCGAGCTTCTCCAATACGTTCTTGTTGCGCGAATAGATGAGGGTGGACGTCCACCGGAATGGTCCGCGGTCGACGTTGACCGTGTTGAGCTGCAGCTCGACGCCCTTGTTGCTCAGCTCACCGACGTTGTCGAGTACGGAACCGACACCGGTGCTCGGTGCGAACGGCCGCGACAGCAGCAGGTCCTTCGTGTACTGGTTGTAATACGTGAACGCCAGGGCTGCGCGATCATTGAATGTGGACAGATCGAAGCCGAGCTCGTATTCCCGCTGACGCTCGGGCTTGAGCTCCGGATTGCCGGACTGACCGAGAGGCACCAGCCCGATACGGTCCACGTTGATCGTTGTGCCGTACCGCGAGAACCGCGAGTAGGCGCTTCCGAGCGGTGGCTGATTACCGGCGTAGCCGAGCGCGCCGCGCAGACGCAGCTGCGTCAGCCAGTCTCCGCGTACACCCTCCATGAACGGCTCCTCGGACAGGACCCACGAGCCGCTGACCTTCGGGTACATCTGCCAGCGTTCGTCCGCACCGAATGTGGACGACGCGTCCATGCGCAGCGCGCCGGTCAGGAAGATGCGATCCGCGAACGCGATCTGCTGCTGACCGAAGAAGCCGAGTGTGGCCGTTTCGACACGACCCTGCGTGGCCGTCATGTTGGCGCCGCGCACCAGCTCGGTCACCGGCCCGAGGTCGGTCGCCGTCGCGTTCAGGTTCTGCGCCCACAGGTACGTGTGGTTCATGCCGCCGGACGTGGTCAGGGCGATGTTATCGCCGGCGCCCCACTGCACACTGCCGAGCAGATCATTGTTGAGAAGTGTGCTGAAGCGATTGAGCGATACGGCGCGACCGATCGGAGCCGTGCCCGTACCGCGTGGGATGAATTGCGACGTCTCCATCTGGTAATTGTCGTATCCGAGACGGTACTCGAAGTTGACAGTGTTGATCGGTGCCCACCGTCCCTGGAGGGAGCCGATGAAGCGGTTCACGCTCTGGCCGATGTCCCAGAGATCCACAACCTCGAGCGGGTTCGCAAATACGAACGCCGTGTTCAGCAGCTCACCCGTCTCCGGGTTCCTTGCCGTCAGATCGGTCGTGGTGGACGTGAAAATGACGCCGGTAAGCAGTCCACCTTCACCCTGCTCGCCGTTGATGACCAGGTCCGTGTTGCTGCGGATGTAGTTAGCACCCGCCGACAGCTGGAAGTTACCCAGGCCCTGGTCGACGTTCATGCGCACGTTCAGCTTCTCGTGGCCGGCGCCGATCATGATGCCTTCTTCGTCTGTGAACCCGCCGGACAGGTAGTAGCGGGTATCACCTCCGCCGCCCGAGAGCGAGACGTGATGCTCCATCTGTGACCCGTCACGGAAGATGACGTCCTGGGGATCGAACCGCTGGACGGTATTGCCGTCGATGTCGACGGGCGTCAGCGCGAAGTCGATGCGCTTCTCCAGGTCCGAGCGTCCGAACCGCGATGACACCGTGATCTCCGGATCACCCGTGCGACCCCGGCGCGTGAAGATCTGCACGACACCGTTATTGGCACGCGAGCCGTAGAGCGCCGCGGCGGCAGCACCCTTCAGGATCTCGATCCGCTCGATGTCGTTCGGATCGAGATCGGCCAGGCGATTGGACGAGTTGGACCGATATCCGAGGTTCAGCTGCTGATCGGAGTTGTTATCGATGATCACGCCGTCGATGATGTACAGCGGCTCGGCACCGCCGGTGATCGAGCTCGTGCCGCGCAGGCGAACGGAGACACCACCGCCCGGCGTCCCGGTGTTGGCCGTGATGACGGCGCCCGACACGCGCCCCTGCAGCGCCTGATCGATCGTTGTCGCCGGCGTGGCCGCCAGCTCGCGCGAGCTGACTGTCGAGACCGCGTTACCGAGCGCGCGGCGCGCCGTCGGCGCCGCGGTACCGGTCACGATCACCGCGTCCAGCTCGAGTGCGCGCTCGCGCAGCTCGATGTCCGGGACACGCACCGTCGTCTCGGTGCCGAGCTCGACCGCCTGCGTGACGGTCTCACGGCCGATAAACGCCACCTCGACATTGTACTGGCCGGGCGCCGTATTCACCTGGAACGAGTAGAGACCGGTATTGTTGGTGAGTCCACCGCCGCTCGTACCGCGCAGGGATACTTGTGCGCCCTGAATGGCGGTGCCCGAGCCGGCGGCAACGACGCGGCCGGTGATCGTATACGATTGCTGTGCAGCCAGTTGCCCGGTACACAGCAGGAAGCCCAGCACGCTTGCGAGCTGGATGATGGGTCCTCGTCGGGACATGAGCACACTCCTGGTACGTGGATACGACATCGGTCCGGTTACGAGAAAATCCCGCCATCGGCGAGAGCGTGACAGTAAGTCAGAAATCCCGTCACAGCAACGGACTTGCTGCAGACGGTCCGCTGCGCGAGACGAAACGACACGAGTGCAGGGTCGCTGTCGTCCGGCACGGACGAGCTGTCCAGACGTAACGTGCGAGATGCGAAATTGTGACGGGATAGGGACATACGCGACGTCATGAAGACGCGCGGGATGGACTGCGGGCCTGCAGCTCGCGATCAGTCGTCGTCGCTCACGAAGATGTTCAGTATCGCGCTGACGATGCCGAACACGAGGCCGCCGATGAAAGCGGGGACGAAGCCGCTGATGTGGAATCCGATGCCGAGCGCGCCCGACAGTGCGCTCGTGAGCCACAGCATCAGGCCGTTGAGCACCAGGGCGAAGAGGCCGAGCGTCAGTATGATCAGCGGACAGGTGAGCGCGACGAGGAGCGGCCGGATGAGGGCGTTGACGAGGCCGAAGACGATCGCGACGATGAGCAGGTGGAGCAGTGGCCCGTTGTACGTGATCCCCGGCACGAGGTAGACGGTGGCCCAGAGGGCGGCCGCGGCGAGGACCAGACGGATGAGAAACTTCATGGAGGCAGGATCGCCCCGGGAGACCGTTCCCGTCAAGTTTCGCGAACCGGCGCCGGCGTGTTTCCGTGATGACCGCGAGCCGGGCCGTCTGAGTGTGAGGAGCGGCCCGTAGACGGACGGGCGCGCACGCGGGCACGCACGCGGGCGTGGGGTCGATGCCAGTATCAGCGGCCGCGGCGGGCGTTGTGGCGGGGTTTCGGGCCTGTCAGATTGCCGCATGCCGCCATTCGAGCGGGACCACCGCAACGGGAGAACGATGAGCAAAGACCTGAGCTACCCCATAGGCCGATTCAAGCCGACTGCCGTGCCGGAGCCTGCGGACCGGCGCGACTGGCTGAGGACGATCGAGGAGGCTCCGGCCCGGCTGCGTGAGGCGGTGGCAGGTCTGAGCGATGCGCAGCTGGACACGCCGTATCGCGACGGCGGCTGGACGGTGCGGCAGGTGGTGCATCACGTCCCCGACAGCCACGTGAATGCGTATGTACGGACGTGCCTGGCGCTGACTGAGACGGAGCCGACGATCCGGCCATATGATGAGAAGGCGTGGGCGAACCTGACGTTTCCGCGGCTCGGCCCGATCGATGTGTCGCTCGATCTGCTGGCTGCACTGCACGCGCGCTGGCTGGGCGTGCTGCGTGGCATGAGTGAGGCGGACTATGCGCGGCGGCTCATACACCCGGATAGCGGCTTGATGACGATGGCCGTGCTCATCGAGATGTACTCGTGGCACGGCCGTCATCACGTCGCGCACATCACGGCACTGCGCGAGCGGGAAGGCTGGTAGCGTCCGGGCCGGGGCAGCCTGCGGTGGGCTGTACAGCGCCGCAGGCTGACGCCGGCCCGACCGCCCTCGGGCTACTGGATCCTGACCACGCCGCAGGCGATGCGCGCGCCGGAGTCGCCGGACGGATCGGTGCGCATGTCGTCCGGTCCCGCATGCACGACGAGCGCGATGCCGCCCGGCCGCTGCAGCGATGTCGAATCGCCGCGCAGCAGCGTGTTCGGCTTCACGAACGTCGTGTCCGCGACGCCGTTCTCGCCGGCGCGGATGTTCGGCATGTCGCCCACGTGCGGACCCTGGGGATTCTCGAGGCCGTGCTGCATGCCGGTCGGGTTGAAGTGACCGCCCGCCGATTCGAACGTCGGCGGCTCGCACGTGCCGTTCTCATGGAAATGGAGCCCATGCTCGCTGCCCGGCTCCAGGTTCGCGACGCGGATGTGCACTTCGACGCCGTCGCCCTGCTGCGACAGGTGGGATACGCCGACCTGCTCGCCCGTCGAATCCATCAGCTGCACCTCGATCCGCTCCTCCGCGGCCGACTGGTCCGGCACCGCGGCAGTCGTATCGCGCACGGCCGGCTCCGGCGCGGTGTCCGCCGGCTCGCATGCGGCGAAGCCCACGGCGGCCGCTGCCATCATCACCCCGAGTCGTCTCATGTCGTCTCCTGTGGATCGTTCAAAGGATTGAGGCCCCGAGTTGCATGCAGGGTGCAGGCCAGCGGAAAGCACGGGGCCCGGTCCTGCCGTGCAGCGCGCCTATTGACGGCGGCGTATGGCTCACGATTAGTATACGCTGCGCCCGCGGCGGCGCGATATGCATCCGAGCCTGTATCGAGAATCGATGACCATTCCTGATGGTGCGGAGCAGGTGGCGGCGCGGATCGGCAGCACGGGCGTGTACGCGACTGCCGCGGACCTCGTGGCATTCCACAGGACGCGCTCCGAGCGCGTCATGCGGACGCTCCTCACGTTCGCCGGCGTGGGCGTGGCGACGCCGCTCGGATTCCTGATCCCGCCGCACCTCGAGCCGGCCGCCGTCGTGTTCCTGCTCGGCCTGTACTTCACGCGCCGCGCCTGGGTAGCGGAATGGGAAGTCGTGCATCTGCGGGGAACCTGTCCACGCTGTGAGAGCGCGCTCGAGCTGAAGCGGGGCACCGTATTGTACATCCCGCACACCATCACATGCGCGCAGTGCCGTGCGGAGCTGTGGCTGGAGATCGGCGAGGCGCCGGTGGTGGAGGAGTCACTGCGTCGCTCGGCGATCGTGCAGGCGGCCGCGCCACCGCCGGCCGCGGAGCTGGGCGGCCGTCCGCCGCAGACGTGGTCGCCCGCCGCGAGCGACTGGCGCGACCGGAAGCGCAGCTAGCGGCGTTAGCCGGCGCGCCGCTGCCACGCCGGTGCCGGCGACCCGTGCGGTTAGGAGCGCGAGCTGACCGGCTTGTTCGTTTGCCACTGGCCGAGCCGCTTCAGCGCGTGCAGCCGGTCGCTGCTGCCGATGCGGGCGCGACCGAGGGCATCCCTCAGGAACTCGATCGAGCCGTCGTACGTCCTGCGATCGACAGGGAACGGGAAGCCGTCCTTGCCGCCGTGCGCGAAGCTGTAGCGGGCGGGGTCCCGACTGCTCGCGGGGGCGCCGTACAGCAGCTCCGAGATGAGCGCCAGCGCGCGCAGCGTGGCGGGACCGACACCTTTCACTGCAAGCAGCGTCTCGAAGTCGGCGGGTGCGGTCTGCCAGGTGCTGAGCAGCACGGCCTTCAGATGTCGCGGGTTGATGTCGCGCTCGATGTCCACCCAGTGACGACGCGGCAGCTCGAGCGTGATCGCGCGCGCAATCTCCTTCGCCGTGTGTCGTGGATCCTCTCCGGCGAATCGTGCGGCTGCGTCGCGCGTCGCGTTCGACTCCGCCGCGACCAGGTTCAGCACGGACTCGCTCCGCACATCCGAGGCGACCGCCGCATGCGGTTCGTTGACGAGATCCGCGGTACGGCTGCCCAGCCAGTGGTAGCGCCGCGCGGAGCCGTCGCGGTCGCGCATACCCTGCTGCACCACGGCCCACTCGCCCGAGCTCGCGACGAAAAACGAGTGATGGTAAAGGTCGAAGCCGTCCTGCACCGCGGCGCTGTCCACCTTTGCCGTCATCCGGCTCGTATAGGCCAGACGGTTGCCATCGAGGCCGGTACGCCCGCCGATCGCAACCAGCTCCTGCGGTGTCCTGCGTGACGTCTTCCCCTTGCCGCCAGCGACGTAAATGCCGGTATCCGCTTCGCGGCCGGCGAGCCCGTCCTTGAGGGCACCGCACACGGTGGTCGTCACGCCGCTCGAGTGCCAGTCGAAGCCGAGCACACAGCCGAACGCCTGGAACCAGTGCGGATCGGAGAGGCGCTCCAGGACGGCGGCAGGGCCGCGGTCCACGACGATCGCTTCGACGATCGCGGGCGCGAGCTGCTTCATGCGGTCGAACAGCCAGGCGGGGGCGCGGCCGGTATGGAGCGGGAGGTCCGCGGTGCCGGTTCTTCTTGTCATCGCGCGTCGAATCTAACGGAAGGCGCGCGCGGGGTCAGGTGCCGCTGATCGGCGGCGGGCGCCCGGCACCGACGGCGTAGCGGCCGGGAGTCGAGGCAGTCGCCGTTAGTGTGACTGGTGCGCCTCCATGGCCTGTGCGGCCGGCGCATGGGCAGTTGCACGCATGCTTACGGACCAGAGGCCGAGGATCAGGATCAGGATAGCGACGACGCGGCGCGTCCAGAGACTCCTCAGCGCGATCCTCTGAAGGCCGATCGACAGGATCGTCAGGCCGGGAATGGTGGCGGCGCCGAACGCGAGCATGACTCCGGCCCCGGTGACCGCGCCGCCCGCGGCGACGGCCATGCCGAGTGCGGCGTATACCATGCCGCAGGGCAGCAGGCCCGTGAGCGATCCGAACACGACCCGCGCGGCGACGGCATCGCGGCGCGCGACGAGCTGCGCGGCGCGTGAGAGGCCGGGTATGCGGAGTGCCGGCTGCGGTACGAGGCCGGCGAGGGCGGCTGCGAACCATACCAGCAGCGCGGTCGCCAGTGCCGCGGGCAGCCATGCGGGGCCGGGGATCAGGCCGCCCACGCTGCCGGCGATCGCGCCGAGCGCCGCGTACGTCGCGAGGCGCCCGATGTGCCACCCGGCGAGGCCGCTCCGGGGCCGGGCGCAGAGCGTGGCGAAGCCACCGCACATGGCCGCGCAGTGCGGCGTCGCGAGCATGCCGGCCAGCGCTGCGGCGACAATGATGTTCATGCACGACGTTCGCACACCCGCTCGCCGCTTCTCAATCAGGAGAATCCCCCTGCGCGCGTAGGGTATTTCCCCACGTCCGATGCGGGCGTTTCCCGCTTGTAGCCACATCCCGAAATCCGGCTATTTCTGCTGCTCGCGCTTCCGCGCGAAGTCGAACCCGATGCAGGAGGAGACGCGTACCGTGGCTGATTCGAACCGGGATGAGGGTGGGAGCGGGGCCGGGAGTGGGAGCGGCGCCCAGCCGCTGATGGGGGGAAGCTCCGGTTCCCTCCCATTCTCATCTTCTGGAGGAGGCGTGGCGACGCTGCCGCGCATGGAACGGACGAAAGTACCGACCTCGGTGAGCCCGGCGTACGATGATGACATCGTGCGCCTCTTCTTCATTGCGACGGTGGTATGGGCGCTGGTGGGGATGCTGGTCGGTGTGATCATCGCGCTGCAGCTGGCGTGGTGGCCGGCCAATCTCAACTCGCCATACACGACGTTCGGCCGGCTGCGGCCGCTCCACACGAACGCGGTGGTATTCGCGTTCACCGGCAACATCTGCTTCACGGGCATCTACTACTCGCTCCAGCGCCTGCTGAAGACGCGGATGTTCAATGATACGCTCTCGAAGCTGCACTTCTGGGGCTGGCAGGCGATCATCGTCGGTGCGGCCATCACACTGCCGCTCGGCATGACGCAGTCGAAGGAATACGCCGAGCTGATCTGGCCACTCGACGTGCTCATCACGGTGGTCTGGGTGCTCTTCGCGATCAACTTCTTCGGCACGATCGCGCGCCGCAGGGTCGAGCACCTGTATGTCGCGATCTGGTTCTACATCTCGTTCGTCATCACGATCCCCGTGCTGCACATCGTCAACAGCCTCGCGATCCCGGCGACGATCGGCCGCTCCTACCCTGTGTTCGCGGGCATGACGGACGGCCTGGTGCAGTGGTGGTACGGCCACAACGCCGTGGGCTTCTTCCTGACGACACCGCTGCTCGGTCTCATGTACTACTTCCTGCCGCGCGCGGCGGAACGGCCGGTATACAGTTACCGCCTGTCGATCGTGCACTTCTGGGCGCTCGTGTTCCTCTACATCTGGGCGGGCCCCCACCATCTGCTGTACTCGGCCCTGCCGGAGTGGGCGCAGACACTCGGCATGGTGTTCAGCATCATGCTGCTCGCACCGTCATGGGGCGGCATGCTGAACGGGCTGCTGACGCTGCGCGGCGCGTGGGACCGCGTGCGCACCGATCCGATCCTGAAGTTCATGGTGGTCGCGGTCAGCTTCTACGGCATGAGCACGTTCGAAGGCCCGATGATGTCGATACGCGCCGTCAACGGACTCGCCCACTTCACGAACTGGGTGGTCGGTCACGTGCACAGCGGCGCACTCGGCTGGGTGGGCATGATCTCGTTTGCGGTGCTGTACTGGCTCGCACCGCGCCTGTGGAACCGGCCGCTCGCGCGACCGGGCTGGGCGACGACGCACTTCTGGCTGGCGACGTCCGGCATCGTGCTCTACACGGTGTCGATGTGGGCGGCCGGGCTCATGGAGGGGCTGATGTGGCGCGGCGTGGACGGCGCCGGTCAGCTCAAGTACCCGAATTTCACGGAGATCGTGACGCAGCTGGAGCCGTTCTACTGGCTGCGTGTGGCGGGCGGCACGATGTACCTGACCGGCGCGATAATGATGGCGATCAACTTCGTCCTCACCGTGCGCGCGGCGCGGCGTGAGAGACTGTCGGTACCCACACCGGCTGCGGCCTGAGGAGGAGCGTCATGTCGGAAGATCGGCGCACGCCGCAGGATCGCACACCGGAAAACGCCCGCGCAGCGGCCGGACGTCAGCCGGCGAAGGAGCACTGGCATCGCCGGCTGCTCGAGGGCCGCATCGGCCTGTTCGCGGTGCTCACGACAGTCGTCATCTCGATCGGCGGCATCGTCGAGATCGTACCCATGTTCTCCGTGAAGACCGGACCGCAGCCTTTGGCCGGCGTGACGCCGTTTACGCCGCTGGAGCTGGCCGGGCGCGACATCTACATCCGCGAAGGCTGCTACGTCTGCCACTCGCAGATGATCCGGCCGATGCGCGCGGAGCTGCAGCGGTACGGCGAGTGGACGCGCGCGGGGGAGCTCGTCTACGAGCGGCCGTTCCTGCTCGGCTCGCGCCGAATCGGGCCGGACCTGCAGCGTGTGGGCGGCAAGTACCCGGACGCGTGGCATTACGAGCACATGCGTGATCCGCGCAGCACGTCGCCGGGCAGCATCATGCCGCCGTATGCGTTCCTGCTCGAGCGTCGGATCGACCCGCGCGACGTGATGGCGTCGGTCGTGGCGATGCGTCGGCTCGGCGTGCCGTATGACAACGCGACCATCGAGCAGGTGGCCGCGCACCTGAACGCACAGGCGGCTCTCATCACGCGGAGTCTCGCGGCCGCGCAGATCGACAGCGAACCGGACCGCGAGATCATCGCACTGATCGCATATCTCCAGCGGCTCGGCCAGGACGGCCGGCGTGCGCTCGAGGCGGCGGAGGCCACGACCGCCGCGACGCCCGCGCCTGCGACGGAGGGCGGATCATGAACCCGGTATATCGCGATGCGGCGGGATACGTCCAGAACGCGTGGATCATGGGCGCGATGACGGTGCTGTTCGTCGCATGCTTCGTCGGGTGGACGTGGTGGGCATACAAGGGCAGCAACCGTGCGCGATTCGAGGATGCGGCACGGCTGCCGCTGACGACAGGAGATGATGCATGAGCAGGAAGAAGGAGCCGCCCAACCAGGTCCTGGGCCATGCCGATGAGGCGGATGGCATTGAAGAATACGACAACCCGCTGCCGGACTGGTGGCTCGGCCTGTTCTGGTTCTGCATTGTGTGGGCGTTCGCGTACACGATCCACTACCACTTCATCGCAGACCGCTCGCAGGAGAAGGCCCTCGCCGCTGAGCTCGCGGCCGCCGACCTGCGCTGGCCGCAGTCCGCGACGCCCGCGGAGTTCACGATCACGCCCGGCATGGCGGAAGCAGGGGAGACGGTTTACGCGACGAACTGTGCGGCCTGCCACGGGCCCGAGCTGCGGGGCGGCATCGGTCCGGACCTGACGGATGAGGAATGGATCCACGGCAGCTCGCCGGAGGACGTGGTGCGTACGATCACGGAAGGCGTCCCGGCGAAGGGCATGCCGGGGTGGGGCCCCATCCTGGGGCCGGAGCGCGTGAACCAGGCCGCCGCCTACATCCTGTCGCTGCACGGGGACTGACATGCTCGGGTTCGCCGGCACCCGCAACTGGGTCTACCTGCAGCACATCGACGGAGCGTTCCAGCGCATCCGCCGGCGCACGTTCCTCGGTCTGCACCTGATCCTGTTCGGGCTGCCCTGGCTCCAGATCGACGGCAACCCGGCGCTGATGCTCGATCTGCCCGACCGTCGGCTCTACTCGTTCGGCGCGATCTTCACTGCCACGGATACCATCCTGCTCGTGCTGGTACTCCTGTTCCTGGCGTTCGCGCTGTTCTTCTTCACGTCATTGTTCGGCCGGCTGTGGTGCGGGTACGCGTGCCCGCAGACGGTGCTGCTGGATGCGTGGGTGCGGCCGATCGAGCGCTGGATCGAAGGTGAGCGTACCACGCGCATCCGCCGTGACAGCGCCGGCTTCTCCTGGGCCCGGGCCGGTCGGAAAGCGGCGAAATGGACGCTGTTCGCACTGGCCGCGTTCGTCGTGTCCATGTCGTTCATGAGCTTCTTCACGCCGACGCGCGAGCTGTGGTCGGGCAATGCGAGTGGCGTGAGCTACGCGCTGGTCGGCATCTTTGCTGCGGGCTGGTTCCTCGACTTCACGTGGTTCCGCGAGCAGTTCTGCAACTACCTCTGTCCGTATGCGCGATTCCAGAGCGCGATGACGGACGACAACACCCTGATCATCGCGTACGATCCGGCGCGCGGCGATCCGCGTGGGGGCAAGGACGCGAAAAAGGACGGCCGCTGCATCGAGTGCAGCAAGTGCGTGACGACCTGTCCGCAGGGGATCGACATCCGGGACGGGTTCCAGCTCGAATGCATCACGTGCGCACGCTGCATCGACGCGTGTACGGACGTGATGGGACGCTTCGGCCACGACTCGCTGATCGGCTACAGCAACCTGGCCACGCTCGCGGGCCGGCGCACCCGCTTCTGGCGTCCGCGCACCGTCGCCTACGCAGCGGCACTCACGACGATCGTGGCGGTCGGAGCGGCACTCGTAACCGTGCGGGTACCGTTCGAGGCTTCCGTGTCGCGCATGCCCGGGTCGCTCTACACGGTCGATGACGACGGCTGGGTTCGTAACACGTATCTGCTGCGACTCGCCAACAACCGGCCGGGTGCGTCGCAGTCGTTCACGGTCAGTGTCGAAGGCATCACGGATGCCGAAGTGCTCACGCCCACGGTCGAGCTGAAGGAAGCCGAAGGGCGCATGGTGGCGATGGTCGTGCGCGCTCCCGCCATCGCCGCGACGGCCCGCACGCTGCCGCTGCGCGTGCACGTGATGTCGGAGTCGGGCGAGCGCGTCCTGGACACGACATTCAAGACGGCAGCAGGAGGTTCGGGCCCATGATTGCGCCTGCGGCGCCGGCTGAGAGCGGAGTGCAGACAAAGCGGTCGCCGTGGGTGATCGGGATCATCATCGGGTTCGTGATGATGATTCTCGTCAACATCGCATTCATCACCATTGCGGTGAAAGGCGCTGACACCGTTGTCCCATCGTACCAGACCTCGGATCGCTGAAGACATCCGGCCAGCCCGGTGCCCGCATTGCGGCACGGCTGTCGAGGATGAAGCCGACGCATTCTGCTGCGCCGGCTGCGAGGTCGCGTACGACATCATCCACGGTGCGGGTCTGCAACGATACTACGAGGAGCGGACCGCGTTCGCACCGCGGCCGGCGCCCGTAGCGGGGGGCTGGTCGGCCGTGCCGGTCGAGCCGCTGCCCGGCGGTCTGTGCGAGGTCAGGCTGCGGGTGGACGGATTGCGCTGCGCATCCTGCGTGTGGGTCGTGGAGCGGGTGCTGGAGGCGACGCCGGGCGTCACGCACGCGCACGTGAGCTATGCGTCAGGCCGCGCCACGCTTCGCTGGCATCCGGCGGACACCAGCCTCGCGCATCTGGCAGACCGCATTGCCACGCTCGGCTACTCACCGCGTGCTCTGGGCGAGGAGAGCAGGCCGGACCGTGCACTGCTGCTGCGCATGGGTGTAGCCGCGTTCGCGGCCATGAACGTGATGCTGCTGCACGCCTCGATCTATGCCGGCTGGCTCGACGTGATGGAGCCGCGTTTCCTGCAGCTCTTCCGCTGGACCGCACTGGTGCTCGCGACACCGGTCGCGCTCTGGTGTGCGTCTCCATTCTTCGCCGGAGCGATCGCAGGTCTGCGTGCGCGCGTGCTGCACATGGATGTACCGATTGCGCTGGGCATCGCGATCCTGTATGGCCACGGCGTGATTGCGACGCTGGCTGGACACGAAACGTATCTTGACTCCCTCGCCATGCTCGTCGCGCTGCTGCTTGCCGGACGCATGCTCGAGTCGCGCGGCCGGCGTCGCGCCGCCGAGGCCGCGGTGTCACTGGCGGCCAGCGTACCGCATGCCGCGCGGCGGACCACCGACAGCGGTGTCGAAACGATAGCCGTCGCGGAGCTGGTGGTGGGCGACACAATCGAGGTCGGGCCAGGCGAGGAGGTGGCGGCGGACGGCATCATCGTGCGGGGACGCGGGCAGCTGCGGCGCGCGCTGCTCACGGGAGAAGCCGAGCCGGTAGAGGTGGAGTCGGGCGACCGTGTCGAAGCCGGCACGGTGCTCGTCGACGGCGCCGTTCGCGTGCGAGTCATGGCGGTCGGTGCGGACACGATGTTGAACCGGATGGCCGCACAGCTGCAGGTGGCGGCGGACCGCGGCACGCGACCCACTGCCGCCGATCGCATTGCTCCGCTGTTCACGGCCGCGACGCTGATGGTCGCGGCGCTGACCTTCGCGGGCTGGGCGTTATGGGGTGGCGTCGCGGCCGCGGTCCCCGTCACGGTCGCGGTGCTCGTGGTTGCGTGTCCGTGCGCGCTGGCGCTGTCGCATCCGCTGGCCGCGGCCGCGGGCCTCGGTGCGGCGGCGCGGCGCGGGCTCCTGTTCCGCTCGAGTGAGGCGCTGCTGGCGCTGAACCAGGTGGACACCGTGGTGCTGGACAAGACGGGCACGATCACTTCCGGCCTCATGACCGTCACCAACGCCGACGACGATGTGATTCGCATCGCGGCCGGTCTGGAGCGCCACAGCATTCACCCGATCGCACGCGCGATCGTCGCCGAATGCGCGCGCCGCGGCATACCGCTGCCCGCGGCAAGTGTCGCGCGGGAGCTGCCCGGAACCGGTGTCGAGGGAGTCGTCGACGGGGCGTGGTGGTCACTGCGCAGTGGCGGCGCGGGGCTGGTCCGGCTGCTCGATTCCAATGGCAGATCATATGGTGAAATACGGTTGAGCGACGAGCTGCGCGCGGACTCCCGTGCCACGGTGCGCTCGCTCCGGGACCGCGGCATCGGCGTTATGCTGCTGAGCGGCGACAACAACGCCGCGGCACTGAGCATGGCTGCGGCCGCAGACATCGAGGAGACCGACGCTGGCGTCAATCCGACAGGCAAGGCCGACCGGATCCGGACGCTGCGCGAGGACGGCAGGCATGTGCTGTATGCGGGTGATGGCCTCAACGACGGACCCGCGCTCGCCGCCGCCGACGTCGGGATCGCGATGTCGAGCGGCGCGGCGAGCAGTGTGCTCGTCGCCGACGGCGTCATATCGTCCGAAGCGGTTGCACCGATCCTGGCCGGCTTTCGCACGGCCACGGCCTGCCGCCGCGTGATCGACGCCAATCTTCGACGTTCCCTCGCGTACAATATCGCCGCAGTCGGCGCGGCCGCCGCAGGACTGGTCAACCCGCTTGTCGCCGCACTCCTGATGCCGCTGTCCAGCGGACTCGTGATCTGGGGCGCGTTCCGCGTCGAGCGCATCGTGCGCGCGGAAGAATCATGAACGCGATCGGTTTCCTTTTGCCGATCGCCCTAATGCTCGGCGGTGTGTTCGCGCTGCTGTTCGTCATCGCAGCGCTGCACGGCCAGTTCGACGACCTCGACGACCCGCCCGAGCGCATCCTGCACGACTGAAGCAGGACCAATCCACCAGGTCGCAGTCGACGCATGTGAGACGTGGCGACGCCGCCGAGCCGCGCCCCCCAACGAGTCGCGCGCTGGTGAATCGCGTCGCCGCTGCGTCGCGACCAAACAATCCGCGGTGGTGCCGCGTCCAATCCGAGTGGCGGCTGCCGGCGGATGCCGGTATTCTGTCCGCGTCCCCTGCATGCAGACGATGGAGCGGTAATGGAAGAAGGCGAGACACGAGAGCGTCGCGCGTTCCCGCGGGCGCGCGGCCGCGAGCCGCTGACCCCGGGCACCCGCCGTGTCGCGCGCCTGATGTTCCACGGTCATCTGTGGCTGGGCGTCGTCACCACCGGCATCGTGCTCGTGCTCTCGATCAGCGGGATCCTTCTCAACCACAAGCGACCGCTCGGCCTCATGCCCGACGTCCCGCACGAGCCGACCGGCGCACTTCAGAGCGCGCTGCCGATCGCACGGCTGGCGGACATTGCGGCGGCCGCGGCGCCCATGGCCGGAGCGGCCGGCGTCGATCGCATGGATGTGCGCCCCCGCGACGGGCTCATCAAGGTGCGGTTCCGCGACAGTGTCGTCACGGAGGTGACGCTCGACCTCACCGATGGCCGCGTGCTGCACATCGGGGAACGCAACGATGTCTTCATCGAGAAGCTCCACTCCGGCGAGATCTTCGGCGACAACTGGGTACTGCTGAGCGATCTCGGAGCGGTCACGCTCATCGTCCTGGTGATCAGCGGGTACTGGCTGTGGCTGTTTCCGCGGAGCAGGCAGTGATGGCACGTCTGGCATTCCTGGCGGGCCTGCTGATCGTGCCCTGCGTCCTGCTGTGGCTCGGTCATCGCCTCCGTGACCGCTCGCCAACCCAGCGCGGCGCGTTCTGGGGCGGCGTTATCGGTCACACGGTGGCGATCACCATCGCCATCACACTGCTGCACTACCCGCCGCAGATGTGGACCGGCGCCGTACGGTCGGCGATCGCGATGTGGGTGATGCTGCTGGGGGCGGCCGCCGGTGCGGCGCTGGGCGCGTTCCGGGCGCACGGGAAGCCGGATCCTACGCAGGGGCCGGACGACGTGCGTCCGGGCACGCACCCCGGCGACTAGAGGCTCCGAGCCGCCGCTACGAGAGCAGTGGGCTCGGCGTTCAGTCCCACCTGCCGGTGCACGATCCTGCCGTCGCCGTCGATCAGCGTGATGACATTGGAGTGCTCGAAGTCGGTCTCACTGACACGGCGGTACCGGACGCCGAGCAGGGCCGCCAGCTCGAGAGTGCCATCGTCCGTCCCGGTCAGCAGAATCCAGTCCTGCGGATCGAGCATGGTCGACGCCGCGTACTCCGCCAGGCGCGCGGGGGTGTCGCGCTCGGGGTCGATCGACACCATCACGTAGCCTGCGTCTATCCCCTCGGCGCGCAGCTCGCCTTCGATGCGCTTCATGTCCTTGAGAATGCGCGGGCAGGCATACGCGCAGCTCGTGTAGACCATCGCGATGACGCGCGGCCGGCCGGCCAGATCGCGCAGCGTGAGCGGCAGACCCTGCTGGTCCTGCCAGGCCGATTCCAGATCGTAGATCGAGAACTCCGATCCTTTCGCGGGTGCGGGCGCGCTGCCATGCCCTGCGTGCGCATTCGACGTCTGCGCGTCCGCGGCAAGCGCGATCGCGGCGTCCCGATCAGTGACGCTCGCGGCGGGCGCTTCGCTGCAGCTCGTGAGGAGCATTGTCATGAGAGTGAGCGCGGCGGCGAGCCGGGCGGTGCGCATGATCGAAGTCATTGTACGCTCCTGGCGCAGCGGAATCCGAGGTTGCTGTGTGTCGAGCGGCCGTTCAGGCTGGCACGGAACGAGTACCGCAGGAACGCCGCGTAGTCCGAGGGATCGCGGGCAGTGCTGGCGGCGGCCGCGCAGTACAGCTGCCGGTCATTGCCGCCCGTGCCGCGTGAGTCGTCAGAGATCATCACACTGTTGAAGTCGACCACCCACTCCCGCACGAAGCCGTGCAGGTCGCGGATGCCGTACCAGTTGCGTGCGCCGCTCCCGGCACCGGGCAGCGTTGCGGGCCGCGGTCGCGTGAACAACTCGAGGGCCATGGCCTGGAACTGCGCGTCGCGCGACGCATCGCGCTCGTCGGCGCTCGCAGCCGCGACGTACTCCCATTCGGTCGTTGTCGGGAGGCGGCCGCCCGTGGCACTGCAGAAGGCGCGCGCCGCGAACCACGACACACCGACGACGGGCGCCGCAGGATCGGTCGGCTGCAATGGCGCCGACCAGTCGCGGAGGTAGCCGTCGTCGGCGAATGCCGCCTTCACGCGGTCGCGGCGCCACTGCGGATTGTTCTTCAGGAACTGGAGGTAATCGTGCTGCGTGACGGGATGTGCATCCAGCTCGAACGCCTCGATCGTCTCAGTGTCACCATCGCCATAGAACGGGACGTGTATGCCCGCGGGGATTCGCACGAACTCACGGGTCGCGGGCGGCGTCGCCCGTGCGGCGACGGCTGCCACCCGGTCCGGGCCGGCCACGTCAGCCGCAGGGGCTGACGCGACCGGCACCGGCAGGAACACCGCGAGGAGAGCAAAGGCGTTCACGGTCACGTCCTACTGGGCCGACCGTGAGGACGGCTGGTTCATGCCCTGCTGCTCGAACACCACCGTGTTGTCTGCACCGCTGATCTCGATCATGCCGAGCGCGCCCTTGTTGAATGCGCGGAAGATCGAGTGGTCGACGAGCACCAGCTCGCCCGGCACTTCGGCGCGGAACTCCACGATCGCAGAGCCGCCTGCCGGCACGAGAGTAGTCTGCACGTTCTTCTGTGCGACCTGCGTTCCACCCTCGGTGTAGACGTTGTCGAAGATCTCGCCGATCACGTGGAACGAGCTCACCAGGTTCGGGCCGCCGTTACCAACGAAGAGACGGATCGTCTCGCCCGTATTCGCGTGCAGCTGGTTGTCGCCGAGCAGCGCGCCGACCGAGCCATTGAACACCACATAGTCCGGGTTCTCCGAGACGGCCTTCGCCATGTCGAACGGCTGCAGACCCTTCTCACCATGCGCACCCTTCGTGTAGAACTCGCTCTGCATCACGTAGAACTCACGATCGACCGGCGGCAGACCCTCCTTCGGCTCCACCAGGATCAGGCCATACATGCCGTTCGCGATGTGAATGCCGACCGGCGCCGTCGCGCAGTGGTAGACGTACAGGCCCGGATTGAGCGCTGTGAACGAGAACGTCGACTCGTGACCCGGCGCCGTCAGCGTCGCCTTCGCGCCGCCGCCCGGCCCCGTCACTGCGTGCAGGTCGATGTTGTGCGCGACCGTGCTGGTCTCGTGGTTCTTCATCCGGAACTCGACCAGGTCACCCTCGCGAACGCGAATGAACGAGCCCGGCACAGTGCCGCCGAACGTCCAGAACGTGTAATCCACTCCGTCCGACAGGCGCATCGTGCGCTCGACCGCCTCCAGCTCGACGATCACCTTCGTTGCATACGTGCGCGTGATCGGTGCCGGCACGTTCGGCGCCGCCGTCAGCACCGCCACTTCCTCGCCGCGGATCGACGGGGCCTCACGTACCGGGATCGTGTTGTCTGCGGCATTGCCACCGCGTGCCACGAGCGTCGCGCCCGCGATCACGACGACTGCCGCCGTGCCCATCCCCGCAAACTTCACCATTCTCAACATTGCTATCTCCATCGATTGGGTAGAGCGGCTGTGCCGCAGTTCAAACAGCCTGGTCCAGAACGACGACATCGGTCAGAAGATCCGCCACGGTAGTGGACGTCAGCGGCTCGGCCATCGCCGCCGTCACGGCCATCCAGCGCACATGCGCCTGACACGGGTTGTCGGCGTTGCACGGCCGGCCGCCCAGCAGACACATCGGGCTCTTCGCCGGCTCGTCGAACGTGCCCACCACGTCCGCCACCGTGAGATGCTCGGGCTTGCGAATCAGCATGAATCCACCCGTCGGCCCGCGCATGCCACTCACGATGCCGGCTTTCGCCAGCGCGTTCAGCGTCTTCGACATGTAGTTCGGCGGCGCACCGAGCGCGCGCGCGATCGTATCCGCCGGCACCGGCCGACGGTTCTGCTCGCGCGCCAGGAAGAGCGCGGCGCGGAGTGCGTATTCGGCAGTCTGTGAGAGCATGTGACCTCCGTTAGGAATTACTCATGAGAATATGCGGTTTCAGGGGGCGGTCGGTTGTCGGGTGATGCAGGGAAAATCGCGTGGGGAAGAGGAGGAAGGTTGTGTGGGGAGAATCCCTACGTCAGGGAGGTGGCCGTGCGCCATGTCGGCCGGGACCTGCCGTGAGGGCCGTGCCTGGGACGGATGGTGTCAGGTTGTCATGGGCGTGGGAACGTGCACGGGCATGTGGAAGGCGCACGCACACGTTTACGGGCAGAGGCACGGGCACTGTCGAACATCCTGCCCGTACAACCGTCCTCCGCGCAGCGCCCCTGCCCCGGCAGTAGTCGGGGAAGGTGACTCACGAGAGGGAAGGTTGGCTGCCTCTGCCCGTGCCCGTAAACGTGTGCGTGCGCCTTCCACATGCCCCTGCCTCTGCCCATTGCCCATGACAACCTGACACCGCCGTTCCATCCTTCCCAGAAGCGCCGCACACACACCCGGGCAGGGACAGCAGCCTACCGCGTGCTGAACCCGCGGATGCGGTTGAGAAACGCCGTCAGCTCGAATATCCGGAATTCCGCCAGATCCCCGGTGAGGTGTTCCTGGAAGGCGTCGAGTCCATCGTGCGCGGCGATGGACATGATGTCGCGAAGCGCGTCGTGCAGGGTGGTCGCGGCGGTCCAGCGGGAGCGTGCGTGGGCGAGGGCGAGAGCGATGGCGCGGGCCTGGGCGGGCTCGACGAGCTGTTCTACGGCGCTGAGCTCGACTTCCTGCTCGCCGAACATGACGCGCTGTTCGGTGCGCGCCTTCACGTCGACTTCGCGATGGCCGCGGCGTGGATCAATGGACGCGGGGTCAGGCGAGCGGACGCGGATGGGACGCCAGGTACCGCCTTCGGCGTGGCGCCGTGTCGGCTGCTGCTCCGCTATCCGTTTCGCTTCGGCCGTCACTTCGGCGGGTCTGAAGTCGCGCATCGCGATGACGGTGTCGGCGATGTCGAAGTAGTCGCCGGATCCGCCGACCACGACGATGGTTGAGATGTTCTGCACGTCGGCGAGGTGGCGAGCGCGGTCGATGAATGGCGTGATGGGCTCGTGCTCGTCGGCGATGAGGGCCTGCATGCGCGCGTCGCGGATCATGAAGTTTGTGGCGGACGTATCCTCGTCGAGCAGCAGCACGCGTGCGCCCACCTCGATCGCCTCGACGATGGCTGCCGCCTGCGACGTGGAGCCGCTGGCGTTGCGGGTGTCGAAAGCGCGTGTGTCGGCGCCGCCGGGAATGCGGCCGATGAAGTTGGCGATATCGGTGCCTGCGACAGCGCGACCGTCCTCGGCGCGCGCCTTGACGGCCGTGGCGGCCGTGACGACGCGCTCACGGCCGTCGCCCGGTATATGGTCGTACACGCCACGCTCGATCGCGCGGAGCAGTGTGGACTTGCCGTGGAATCCGCCGCCGACGATCAGGGTCACGCCGCGCGGTATGCCGAGACCGGTGATGGCGCCGGTGTTCGGTGCGTGGAGCGTGACCCTCAGTGAGTCGGGCGCCGTGAACGGGATGACGTCGCCTTCGAGTGGCCGGTCATCGATGCCGGTACGGCGTGGCAGACGTGCGTCATCAGCGACGAACGCGACGAGGCCGTGGTCGTCGAGCTGGTCGCGCAGCGCGCGGGCGTCCTCGACAGTCTCGACATGGCGCCGTAGCGCCGCGGCATCGAGGGCAGGGAAGAAGAGTGCGGCGCGCACTGCGGTCACGACATCGCGCGTGAGCATTTCGGCAGCGTCGTGGCCGCGGATGCTGCGGCCGTTCGCGGGCAGCCCGGCGCGGAAGCGTGCTTCGACCGCGCCGTCGGAACTGACCGTGATGCTCGTGCGCACAAGCACTTCCTGGCCGGGTCGGAGCACGCTCAGCTCGCCGCTCCGGCCGGAGCCGCGCCGACTGCCGGCGGCATGCAGCGCTTCGTGCAGGGCGCGGTTCAGGAAGTCGGCGGTAGCGGCAATCCGTGCAGAGTTGGTGATGGCCGAGCCGGGTAGCTGTGCGGAAGCGGGCGGTACCAGAGCGCGGAGCCGGCTGGCCTCCGCGAACGGATCCCCCTGAACGTGGTCGATCAGGAGCTCGAATGCACCGGCATCGTAGCGGCCGGCGATCGCCTTGTAGGACTTGTACCCGCGTCCGTCCAGCCCGCGCAGCGTATCGGCCAGCGCAGACAGCAACGGCATCAGGCGCGTCGGCTCTTCTCGCGCGGGACGACCTCGAGGGCGTCGAGCACCATGCTCACACCTTTCACGCCAGCGGCGATATCCACGGCGTGGTGACGCTCGGCGTTGGTACGCACGACGCCCACCAGCTTGACCTGGCCATCGACGCCTTCCGCGACGTCGAGACGACGGCGCGCCAGCCGCGGGTCGCTCCACAGCGCGTCGAGGACCCGGTCCTCGATGCGGGTGCGCTCACGGCCCTCCCACGCCTCGCGGACGAGGTGCCGTCCCTTGCGCGTGACGAACAGCCCCGTGGCGATTGCGCCGAATCCGATGAATCCGGCGATGCCGACCTTCAGTGCCATCCGGGAGATCGGCTTCTGGTCCTCGAACATGGTGACTCCGCTGAGTTGATCCGGGGTGCTGGAGTGTAATGCACGCGGTCGGCCCGGTACAGGGCGCAAGGCGGGTGCCGCTCTCAGCCGCCGCGCGGTCGGGTGCGGCGCGTCGCCTCGGCCTCCAGCGGGTCATCCGGCCAGTAATGCTTTGGATAACGCCCGCGCAGGTCTTTCCTCACGTCGAAATACGCCGTGCGCCAGAAGCTGGCGAGGTCCCGGGTAACCTGGACGGGGCGTCGTGCGGGGGAGAGCAGGTGCAGCGTGAGCGGGACGCGACCGCCGGCGATGCGCGGCGTGTCGGCAGCGCCGAACATCTCCTGGAGTCGCACGGCGAGGACGGGCGCAGCCGGGTCCGCATAGTCGATGGCGATGCGGGAGCCGCTCGGTACCTGCATGTGAGTGGGCGCGAGCCTGTCGATGGCGGACCGCACGTCCCAGGCGACACGGGCGAGGAGGGCTTCCGCGAGATTGACGCGGCGGAGCGCGTCGCCCTTCACATCACCGGGCAGCCACGGTTGCAGCCATTCCTCGAGTGTGGCGATCAGGGCCTGATCCGACACGTCCGGCCAGGCGTCGGCGTCGTGATGGTGCAGGAATGCGAGCCGTTGACGAAGCTCGCGCGCGGATGAGGTCCACGGCAGGATGTCGAGGCCGTGCCGACGCACGGCATCGAGCAGCGCGGCCGTGAACGCGTCGCTCGTGATATCACGCGCGGGTCGTTCGGCGAGGATGATCGCGCCGAGCCTACGCACCTCCCTTGCACGCATGGATCCCGCGGCAGCATCGTAATCGATGGTCGTGAGCGTGTCGATCTGCGTGGCGAAATGCAGCTCGACATCCGCGCGGCCCATGGGCGCGGCGAGATAGATCGTGGCGTTGCGGCCGTGGCCGCCCAGCTCCGCTGCAACGATCATCTCCTGCCCGGCCAGTGCGTGTTGTGCTTCCATCATTGCACCGGCGCCGTTCCTCAGCAGAAAATGCCCGCGCGCGCCCCGCTGGAGCGCGATGCGGTCCGGGTATGCCAGCGCCAGCAGAACCGGTGTGACGTCATCGTCACCGGCGTCGACAGTGTTTGCGCGCACGTGCAGCCGCTGTCGCCAGTGGCGCGACTCGGCGCGCGCGCGCTGCAGTGCCCCATGGTCGATGCGATGTCCGGGCGGCGGGCGGGAGTCGCCCCGCAGGAAGGGCAAGCGCAGTCGCACATCGGGGTCGGCCGGCCCGTCATGTGCGCGCAGGATGTCGCGCTCGCTGAGCAGAGCGGCCAGGTCGCATGCCGCCGCGACGCGGTCGAGCGAGCGAGCGCGCAACAGCATGTGCGCGAGCCGCGGATGTGCGGCCAGCCGCGCCATCGATGCACCGTGCTCGGTGAGAGCGCCGCTGACCTCCATGGCATCGAGCTCGCGCAGCAGCTCGCGCGCCTGCTCGTAGGCCGCGGCGGGCGGCGGATCGATCCACTGGAGCTCGGATGGATCGGAGACACCCCACGCCGCCAGCTCCAGCGCCAGAGGCGCGAGATCGGCCTCCAGAATCTCGGGCGGGCGGTGCGCGAGCAGGGCCGTGTGGTCGCCCTCCGTCCACATGCGCAGGCACAGCCCGGGCCCCAGCCGGCCCGCACGGCCGCGCCGCTGATCCGCGGCAGCGCGCGAAACCGGCACGGTCGTCAGTCGTGTCATGCCGGTGCGCGGGGAGAAGCGGGGGACGCGCATGAGGCCGCTGTCAACGACCACGCGCACACCCTCGATGGTCAGGCTCGTCTCCGCGATCGACGTCGCCAGCACGATCTTGCGACGTCCCGGCGGGCTCGGTGCTATCGCTCGATCCTGCTCGGTCTGCGACAGGTCGCCATAAAGCGGTATCACGGTCGTGGACGCGGGAAGCGACGCGCTCGCCAGGTGCTCGGCGGTACGGCGTATCTCGGCGACGCCCGGCAGGAATACCAGGATGTCACCCTCGTGCCGGTCATGCGCGCGCGCGGCGGCATGCGCAACCGCGGCTTCGATGTGGCCCTCGACGCGACGCGCCAGGTACTCCGTCTCGACCGGCCAGCTGCGGCCTTCGCTGCGAATGACGGGAGTCGCGCCATCCGCCGTCGCATCCAGGAGGTCGACGATGGCGGCGATATCGAGTGTCGCGGACATCACGAGGAGTCGCAGATCCGGCCGGAGCAGCTGCTGTGCCTGGAGCGCAAGCGCGAGCGCCGTGTCCGCATGAACGCTGCGCTCGTGGAACTCGTCGAAGATGACGAGTCCGAATCCGTCCAGTGACGGGTCGTCCTGAAGCATGCGCGTGAGCACGCCCTCCGTAACGATCTCGATGCGCGTGCGCGGCCCGACGCGCGAATCGAGGCGCACCCGGTACCCGACCGTTTCGCCCACAGCCTCGCCCAGGCTCCGAGCCATCCACGCTGCCGCGGCGCGTGCGGCGAGGCGTCGCGGCTCGAGCATGATGATGCGACCGGCAATCGATGTCAGTAGTGCGAGCGGTGCGCGTGTCGTCTTGCCGGCGCCCGGCGGCGCGTGCAGCACGACGCGCGTGCTCGTGCTGAGCGCATGCACCAGATCAGGCAGCACGTCGTCGATCGGCAGGCCCTGTCTTGTCATTGGCGCGTGCGCCGTTCGCAAGGGTTGCCGCAGCCTGTCATCGACGCGTTCGCCGATTCGCGGGACTGTCGTAGCCCGTCAGCTCGAGATAGCCGCGACCCGTGACGCGGCCCCCGGCGCGCGTGCCAGTCGCCTGCACCATCCCTTCCCAGTACCGGACGGCGAGATTCAGCTCCTGGTCGTCGATGGCGGCGGCGACATCGAGCGCGAGATCGAGTGCGGGGACCGTGATGCGCCAGGCGACCGGATACGCGGTGCCATCGGCCGATGTCCAGGAGCGCGTGGGTGCCATGGTGAACCCGGAGGCCGGGATGCTGCGCGTGCTGCCATCGGGCGCGACGAATGTCGCGGCACTGAAGGGATCGACGGCGTCGTCCGCGCGACGCAGGCGGTACATCATGAGCTCGGTCGAGTCATCCATCTGGAGCGAGAGCCAGTCCCAGCCGGTGACGCCCGGTGAGAGAACACTGGTGCTCCACTCGCGGTCCAGCCAGCTCGTGCCGCTCGCTGTCCACGTGCCTTCCGCGGTGCGGATGGTGCCGCGCGTCGGCATGCGCGTCATGGAGTAGTAATAGGACGCATTGCCCGGCTCCGGACCTTTCCTGCTGAGTCCGCGGTCACCCTGCAACACGATCGGCTTGCCGCGTTCGACGACGAGGTCGATCGCGATGTCACCGGCGCTCGCGCGCAGCCGCAGCGGGAACGTGGTCGCGTTCAGCGACTCGGCGCTCCAGTCCTCCAGCCAGATGCGCAGCGGTTCGGCCGTCGCACCAGCGAGTCCCTGCGCCGCGCGGGCAAATCGTTCGGCCGCCTCGAACTGACCCGTCGCTGCATCGCTCACCGCGAAATGCGCCATGTACGCGTGCCGCGAGCGCCATGGAGAGCGAGACGGCGCGGACGCGCCGGCAGCGCCGCCAACGGCCGTTGCGCCGGCGCCGGCCGCAGCGCCCGCGCCCGTTGCGCCGGCCACGTCTGCGCCGCCACCGGCCGCACCGCCCGCGCCCGTTGCGCCGGCCACGTCTGCGCCGCCACCGGTCGCCACATCGCTACCGGAGGCGGCTGAATTCGCTGCCGCATACGATGCCGAGTCCGTGAGCGCACTACGGAAAAACGTCAGCTGATACCCGAGCTCGCGGCCATCGGCGGTGGTGAGATTGCCCGTGAAGTACCACCACTCCGTCCGGTAGTCCGGGTGCGGTCCGTGGTCCAGTGGGAACGTGAACGCACGTGGCTCTATTGCGCGCGCATGCAGTGTATCGGCGCCCCCGAGCAGGTCGGCCACGCTCATGGTCGCACCGGGCGGTGCGGGAGCGGAAGCGTCGCATGCGACGGCGACGGTCATCACGAGCAGCAGGAGGCCGGCGCAACGCTCAATGTGGACGTGGGATGGCAGGGGAATCCCGTGCACGTGGTGCGTACGGGATGGCGGGCGGATGGTCATTCGTCCCTCAGCACGTGTGCCGGCCGCAGTCGTGCCATGCGCAGTGCCGGGTAGAGTCCTGCGAGCATGGCCGCCCCGATGCCGACGGCGAGTGCCTGCAGGAATGGTGCGGCGTCGAATACCATATCGAACGTCCAGCCGAACGAGCGGCGGTTGATGACGTGCACCATCGCCCACGACATCGCGACTCCGAGCGGTACGGCAAGCGCCGCTGCGGCGAATCCCATCAGTGCTGTCTGTGCGGTCACGAGTGACCATACCTGCAGCGGGGTCAGGCCGAGGGTGCGCAATACGCCCATGTCCCGCGCGCGTTCCAGCTGGAGCGCCATGAGTGCTCCCGTGACGCCGACGAATGCGACGATGAGGGCGAGCAGCCGCAGCACGCCGGTGATGAGGAATGTCCTGTCGAACACCAGCAACGTGGCTTCGCGCAGGCCGCGGTTGGGTCGCGCGACGATGCCGCGGGCGGGGGGCAGGTCACGGATGCGCGCGAGAACCCGATCGACGTCCGCACCATCCGTCGTGAAGACGGCGAGCGATGTCACCGATCGGTCGCGCCACCAGGACTCGTACGCAGCGCGCGGCATGAAGAGCACGCCGTGCTCGCTCGCGTAATCGCGGTATGTTCCGGCGACCTCGAACGGTGCAGGTCCGCGGTCGGTCGGCAGCACGAGCGTGTCCCCTGCGCCGAGGTCGCGGCGGTAGGCGAGCGGTTCGGATACCAGGACGGCGCCTCGGTCGAACGCGCGCCAGGCCGCGCCGGCATCGGTATCGAGCAGCTCGAACGCGTCACGATGCTGCTCGAACGGGTCGAACGCGATCATCCGGACCAGGTCCGCGTCGTTAAGTAACAGCGACAGCTGACGGTATGTCGAGACGCCATCGACGCCCGGCAGCCGGCGCACCGCTGCGGGAAGAAGTGGATCGAGCGTGACGTCACTGCGGTTTGCACCGACATCCGGCGCGGCGATGTAGATGTCGGCCTGGAGCGACTGCTCGAGCCAGCGTACGACGCCGTCGCGGAAGCTAGCGATCATCAGGGTGACGGCTATGCCTACCGACAGGGCCACCGCCAGCGCAGCGATCGCGGGCGCGGTGCGGCTGAGTGATGCGGTGACGCCGCGCGGTGCCATGCGGCCGATTGCGCCGAGCCGGCGCGCGACGGGGTGCACTGCTCGCATCAGCAGGATCGTAGCGCCGGGTGTAACGAGCGCACCGGCGAGGATGAGCACGAAGAGCGCGGCGAAGCCGAGGGTGATGCTGCGTGATGGCAGCAGCAGCAGCAGCGCGGCGATGGTGGCTGCTGCGAAGCCGGCGAGCGCGAGTCGCGGTGCTGTGCGAATGGCCCTGCGTTCAACGACCGCACGCGCGAGCGTAGCGCGCGGTGGTGTGCGGAGCGCTTCGACTGCGGGTGGCACGGCGGCGGCCACGGTCGCACCCAGACCGAGCAGAGCGGCCTTCGCGAACGTGAGCGCTTCGAGACGGATCGACGTCACGGTGAGCGCGAAGTACAGGTCGTTGATCGTGCGGGCGACCAGCTGGAGGAGCACGGATCCGAGCGCGGTCCCGACGCCGAGGCCGAGGAACGTGGCCAGGACGCCGAGCACGGCCGCTTCGGCGAGGATCTGCGTGAACAGCTCGCGCGCGGTGACGCCCTGCGCGCGCAGCAGGCCGAGCAGCGGCCTGCGCTGGACAACGGAGAACGAGACACTGTTGTAGATCAGGAACATGCCGAACACGAGCGCGACCAGCGCCAGCGCCGTGAGGTTCGTATCGAACGCCTGTGTGAGGCCGGCGGTCGCCCCCGCGCGCGCGGCGGTTTCCACCAGTCGCAGGCCGGTCGGCAACAGGGCCGCGAGTGCAGATGCGGCTGCTTCGGAATCCGCACGCACCTCGATCCTGTCGAGCCTGCCGAGGCTTCCCGTGAGCTCCTGTACAGTGGCGATATCGGCGAGGATGAGGTCATTGAGAGCCAGGCGCGCGGTCTCATCGTGGGGATCGAACACGCCGGCAATCACGGCGCTGCCGGATGCCGTTCCGAACGCGACCTGGAGCGAATCGCCGACGCCCGCACCGAGCGCGGTTGCAGTGGAGCGGGCGAGGACGACGGAGCGCGTCGTGAGCAGGATGCCGACGTCCGGCAGACGGTCGTCGATGTCGCGTTGCGCACGGGCGTCGTCAGCCGCGTCGTTCGTGCTCGCCGTTTCTGCCGCAGCGCGGTTGTCGGTGCGGGCCGACGTCTGCCCGAAGAACTCGCGGAAGGGCGGCTCGGCGAAGGGATCGACGCCGAGCAGGCGCAGCACCCGATCGTCGTGGGCGGGCAGCCGCACGTAGCGATCGATGACCGGTGCGACGGCCGCACCCTGTACGGAAGCCGATCTGAGGCGGATGTATACGCTGTCGGCTATACCGTCAGGCCCGCCCGTGATCTCGTGCGTCGCGCGTCCGGATACGGCCTCGGTGGAGAGGTCGAACGCACGGCGCGCACTGGCCGTGGCCACGTCTACCGCCACCACGACCGCGACGCCGAGTGCGATGCCGAGCAGCGCGAGCGCCAGCTGCAGGCGATGACGCAGGTGATAGCGCGCGCCTGCACGCAGCAGCACCGGTATCACGCGCTGCTCACGATCGCGCCATCGTGCAGTGTGAGCACACGGTCCGCCCGCTCGACCACCTCGCGACTGTGTGTGGCAATCACCATGGCGGTACCGCGCTCGCTGACGAGGCCGGTGAGCAGGTCGAGCACGCGCGCGCCCGTCGCGCTGTCGAGGTTGCCGGTCGGCTCATCCGCCAGCAGCAGCTTCGGCTCGTGAGCGAGCGCGCGAGCGATCGCGACGCGTTGCTGCTCGCCGCCGCTCAGCTCCTCCGGAAACGCACGCGCCCGATCCGCCAGACCCACCCGCTCGAGGAGCGCCCGCGCGGCCGCTCCGTCCTTCCGGCCGGTCAGCTCCAACGGAAGCAGCACGTTTTCCAGCGCGGTGAGTGTCGGGATCAGGTTGAAGAACTGGAAGACGAAGCCGATCTCCTGGCGCCGCAGCAGGGTGCGTCCGCGCTCCGTCATACGGCCGAGGTCCTGACCGCCGACTTCCACGGTCCCGTCATCCGGTGCGTCGAGTCCGGCTATGATGTTGAGAAGGGTGGACTTACCGGACCCGCTCGGGCCGAGGAGCGCCACCATCTCGCCGGGCTCCACATCCAGATCGATCCCCGTCAGCACCCGGTGGCGCGTGGCGCCGTCGGCGTAGGCCCGGGTGACGCCCCGCAGTCGGACGCGGAACCCCTTATGCATTACGGCCGGTATGGTCATTCAAATGTCCCGGCGGCAAGGCGGGTTCGGGGGCAAAGTCATGTCGGAAGCGGCCATAACGAATAAGGGGTTCCGCGTCCGACGGCCAGCCGACGGCCAGCCGACGGGCAGCCGACGACCCAGCCGACGGGCAGCCGACGACCGCCGACGGCCAGCCGCCCCGTCTGAAAGGAGCCAGCCGTGTCCGAGCCTCTCGCAGACCGACTTCGCCGGATTGCGCGGCCGCTCGCTGACGACAGCGATCTCGACCCGCTGCTCGAGCGGATCGGCGACGCGCACGTCGTGATGCTCGGCGAAGCGTCGCACGGCACGTCCGAGTATTACATCTGGCGCGATCGGATCACGCGGCGCCTCATCAGCGAGAAGGGCTTCGACTTCATTGCGGTCGAAGGGGACTGGCCTGACTGCTACACCGTGAACCGCTTCGTGAAGGGCTACGACGGTGCGGCATCCGATGCCCGGGAGGTGCTGCACGCGTTCTCGCGCTGGCCGACCTGGATGTGGGCGAACGAGGAGATCGTCGCGCTTGCAACCTGGTTGCAGCGCCATAACGCGAACCGGCCGCCGGCCCGCCAGGTCGGATTCTATGGCCTCGATGTCTACTCGCTGTGGGACAGCATGCATGCCGTGCTCGACTACCTCGACCGCATCGATCCAGAGGCCGCCCGCACCGCGCGGACTGCATACGGCTGCTTCGATCCGTACCGCGACGACGCGCAGGAGTATGCGATGGCGACGGCGGTGGTGCCGACGTCATGCGAGGACGAGACGATCGCGATCCTGCGGGAGCTGCGCCGCAAGGCGCCGCAGTATGCGGAGGACGGCAGGGAAGCATACTTCAATGCCGAGCAGAACGCGCTCGTCGCGCGCAATGCGGAGCTGTACTACCGAACGATGGTGCGGGGCGGGTCGAAGTCATGGAACGTCCGGGACACGCACATGGCGGAGACCCTGGAGCGTCTGCTCGCGTTTCACGGCACGGACGCAAAGGCGGTGGTGTGGGAGCACAACACCCACATCGGCGACGCGCGGGCGACCGACATGGCGGCCGCGGGAATGACGAACATCGGCCAGATCGCGCGTGAGACGTGGGGCCCCGGCAGTGTCGTGCTCGTCGGCTTCGGCGGCTACGAGGGGAGCGTGATCGCGGGTAGCGGGTGGGGCGAGCCGATGGAGCGCATGCGGGTACCGCCCGCGCGCGAAGGCAGCTGGGAATCGCTCCTGCATGAAGCGGTCGGCGACGATCTGCTGATGCTGACGGCCGACCTGGAGGGTGCCGCGGACTTCGATGGGCCGCGGGACCATCGCGCCATCGGCGTCGTGTATCACCCGTCGCGCGAGCGGTACGGCAATTATGTGCCTACCGTGATGCCCGCCCGGTATGACGCCTTCATCCACCTGGAGCGGACCACGGCGCTGCGTCCGCTGCACATGCGGGCGCGGCTCGACGGCGAGGCGCCGGAGACGTATCCGACCGGCCAGTGAGCAGGGCCGTCATACTCCGCACGCACTTCGCGGCCCGTGGCTTGCGCATCGCCCGCTGCGGCCGGACCTTGCGAGACAGGGCCATTCAACGGGATCTGCCGCCGGCACAGGGCCGGAACGACGGCACCGGCGGGACGGACCGGAGCGCAGCATACGGGGATCATCTGGATGAGAATCGCGTTCTTTACCGAGAGTCTGCTGCCGCTCGTCGACGGCGTGTCGCATACGCTCGGTCATCTGTTCGCGGCCCTGGAAGAGGAGGGAATCGATTTCCGCGTATACGCGCCGTTCGTCCCTCCCCCGGAGATTCCCTGGCAACACCGCACGCGCAAGGTGCGCTCGTTCACCTTCCCGCTCTACCGCGACTACCGCGTGAGTCTGCCGGGCGGCCGCCGCATCGCGGCCGAGCTGGATGCGTGGGAGCCGGACATCGTGCACGTCGTCAGTCCCACGCCCATGGCCATCTGGGCACAGGCCTATGCACGGGCTCGGGGGATACCCGTGGTGGCGACGTTCCATACCCACTTCGTCGCGTACTTCCCGTATTACCGCGTAGGCCGCCTCGAGCGCATGGGCTGGGGCATCCTGCGCTGGTTCTACTGCCGCTGCACGGCCACGTTCGCGCCGTCGACGAGCATCATCGAGGAGCTGAACGAGCACGGCATCACGAACGTGCGGCTCTGGTCGCGCGGAGTGGACTCGCGCCGGTTCGCGCCCGAATGGCGCGATGCAGCGCTGCGTGCGCGCCTGGGTGCGGATGCACGCACGCCGCTCGTGCTGCTCGTGAGCCGGCTCGTGAAGGAAAAGGACATGGCCGACTTCGTTGCCATGGATCGCGAGCTGCGCGCGCGCAACGTTCCGTATCGTCTGGCCCTCGTCGGCGATGGACCGATGCGAAAGCGGCTCGAGCACGATCTGCCGCACGCGCATTTTGCCGGACATCAGTCCGGTCCCGATCTCTCCCGCTGGTATGCCTCCGCCGACATCTTCGTGTTCCCCTCGACGACAGAAACGTTCGCCAACGTGGTGCAGGAGTCGATGGCGTCGGGTGTGCCTGCCGTCGTGTCGGATCGGGGCGGACCGCAGAGTGTGATCGAGAACGAGCGCAGCGGGCTGGTCGCGCGCGCCAACGACCCCGTGGACTTCGCCGACAAGGTGGAGCGCCTCGTCGCCGATCACGAGCTGCGCACGGCGATGGGCCGTGCGGCGCGGCAGCGCGCCCTGGAGCGGAGCTGGGCAGCCGTCAACTCCGTTCTCCTGTGCGAATACGGCAGGATCGCGGGCAGCCGGCCCGAACCCGTCAGACGCTGGGCGTGAAACTCTGCGCCGTCACACAGTCGTACGCGCCGACGGGCGGCGGCGTGCGGACAATGCTGCATGCGGAGCGCGACTGGTGCCGCGAGCAGGGGCTCGAGCACGTGCTGATCGTGCCCGGCGCGGAAGACGCCGTGACGCGTGACGGTCCGCTAACCACCTACACCGTCGCGTCACCGCTGCTGCCGGGTTCCGCGATGTACCGCCTGCTGTACCGCTCGAACCGCGTGCTGCGCATTCTGCGCGATGAGCTGCCGGACGTCATCGAGGTGCACTGCGCGTACAACCTCCCGTGGACGGCGCTGTGGCACCGGCGCAGGCATCCGGCAGTGGTCAGTGCACTGTACATGACGGATCTGCCGGTGGCCTACGTCGAGACGCCGCTGCGCAAACGTGCAGGGCGCCACGTCGCCGGCGCGGCCCGGCACGTCGCCGAGCGCTATCTGCGCGCGCTGTACGGGCGGTGCGATATCGTCGTCGCCATCTCGCCCGTCATGCGCGACCGGCTGCACGACATGGGTCTGCCACAGGCGATGTACGTGCCGCTCGGAGTGGACCTCGACACCTTCTCGCCGGCACGCCGCTCGCCGGACGTGCGCACGCGACTCGGCGCGGGCGATGACGATCTCGTGATGGTCTATGCCGGCCGGCTCGACGCGGAGAAGCGTCCCGACATCGTCTTCGACGCGTTCGATCGGCTGCCCGCACATCTCAATGCGCGCCTGGTGATCGCGGGAGAAGGCCCCATGCGCGCACATCTGGAGGAGCGCGCGCAGGCCGATCCGCGTGCCCGCGTGATACCGTTCGTACAGGACAGGGCCGAGCTGGCCGCGCTCCTCGCGACCTGCGACATCTATGTGTCCGCCATGGCGCACGAGACATTCGGACTGTCCGTCGTCGAGGCACAGGCGTGCGGCCTGCCCGTTGTCGGCGTACGGGCGGGCGCAATGGTCGACCGCGTTGTGGACGGCGTGGATGGCTTCCTCGTCGACCCGGACACGCCCGCGGCCATGGCGGACCGCATCAGCGCAACGCCGCGTGACGACTGGCGCCGCATGGGGCAGCGCGCGCGCACGCGCGTCGAAGCGGAATTCTCCTGGAGGCGCACGTTCCAGACACTGCTGCAGATCTACCGCTCACGCTGAAGCCGCGCAGCGGAGCCGGACAGCGCGCGTTCCGCATTGCGTTGCTCGTCCTGCCACTGGGTGTGCTCGGTAACATCGCCTACACCTGGCTCGGCACCGATCGCGCACTGCTCCAGTCGCTCGACGCGCTGCCACGTACGTATCTGCTCGCCGCGCTCGCACTCACGCTCGTACCCTGGGTCACCGGGTCCCTGCGCCTGCTCGTCTGGTCCCGATTCCTCGGACACCGCGTCCCCGCGATAGAGCTGCTCCGCATGACGCTCGTCGTCGACCTCGGATCCGCCGTTTCACCGACCGCCATCGGCGGGGAGGCGTTCCGCTGGGGAATGCTCGTGCGCCACGGCGTCAAACCCGGACAGGCCGCTACGCTCGCACTCATGCCGAAATTCGAGGACGCGGTGTTCTTCGCGCTCGCGCTCCCTATCGCCGTCGTCTGGACCGCCGCCTGGCGGCTGCCCGTCGTCGCCAGCAGCACACGACTGCTCAGCGAGAACGTCCTGACCGTGCTCGGTATCGCCATCCTCGTTACGGCCATTGCGTGGCTCCTCGGCCGCGGCGCACTCCGCGGCCACGCGGGTACCCGCGTTCGAACCCTGAGCCTTCGCATCTGGGGACGCACACGCAGACGGCTCCGCCGAGTGCTCGACGACGCGCACGCTGCGCTCACCCTCATCATGGATCGCGGCAAGGCCCGCTTCGCACTCACCCTGACGCTCACCGCGCTGCACTGGATCGCTCGCTACTCCGTCATCACGGCCCTCGCGCTCTTCCTCGGTGTGCCGTTCGATCCCGTGCTGTTCTGGCTGCTCCAGTGGGTCGTCTTCACCATGATGTCCTTCGTCCCCACGCCCGGCGCCGCCGGCGGCGCCGAGGTCGCGTTCACCGCCGTCTATGCCACCCTCCTCCCCTCCGGATTCATTGGCCTCGCCACAGCCGCCTGGCGCCTGTTCACGTTCTATGTGCCCGTCGGTCTGGCGGCCATCCTGTTCCCGCTCCTGGGCCGCTCGTCCGCTCGGGGTGTAAGTCCTTCGCAGCAGGCACCTTAGTCCCCAGGCGCGGGCAGCCCTCAGCCCATAATCGTTGACTCCGGGATGCAGGTAGCGGTACTATGTAACCGCTTCCACTCCGTGCCGCGAGCCACTGCTGTCTGCCCGGCTGTAAACGGTTACAGACGCCGGGGCGCGGTTCCGTTCGACGACCCCAGGAGGGGCTGTGTCGGCGACGATCAGGGATGTGGCGCGTGAGGCCGGTGTGTCGGTCGCGACGGTATCGCGCGTGTTCAACAACAGCGGGCCGGTGCGCGAGGACACGCGGCGCCGGATCGATGATGTGGCGAGGCGGCTGCGCTACATCCCGAACAGCGCGGCGCGGACGCTGAGCACGCGACGCACGCAGACGGTGGGCGTGGTGCTGCCGGACCTGTATGGCGAGTTCTTCTCGGAAGTGATTCGCGGTATTGACCAGGTCGTGCAGGAGTCGGGCTGGCACCTGCTGGTATCGAGCTCGCACAACGAAAAGGCGGAGATCGAAGCGGCGCTGCGCGCAATGCGCGGCCGTGTCGACGGTCTGATCGTGATGTCCCCGGACCTCGATGCCACCACGCTGTCACGCAATCTCCCGGAATCCCTGCCGGTCGTGCTCCTCAACTGTGAGAGTGACGATCGGACCTGTGACTCCCTGAACATCGACAATCGCGGCGGTGCCTACGCCGTCACGGAGCATCTGCTGAAGCTGGGTCATCGCCGGATCGGGCTCATCACGGGCCCGATGCGGAACCATGATGCGCGCGAGCGACTGCGGGGTGCGCACGAGGCGCTGCGTGCGGCGGGTGTGGAGCCGACTGCCGAGCTGGAAGTCGGGGGTGACTTCTCCGAGTCGTCGGGACATGCCGCGGCGTCGCGGCTGCTGGAGCTGGCCGAGCCGGTGACGGCGCTGTTCGCGGCAAATGACTCGATGGCGATTGGCGCGTTGAGCGCGCTCGGAGAGGCGGGTGTGCGGGTGCCGGAGCAGATGGCGGTAGTGGGATTCGATGACATCCCGATCGCGCGGTACGTGACGCCGCCGCTCACGACGGTGCGGGTGTCAATGCCGGAGCTGGGCGGACGTGCGACGCGCCGGCTCTTCGAAATGATGTCATCGCGGGGCCAGGTGACGCGCCGGCAGGAGCTGCTGCCGACGGAGCTGACGGTCAGGAGGTCGTGTGGTGCCGCGCAGCGCGTGTGAGGAACGCAGGTCAGGTGGGATGTGATGATGCACAAACCGATCAAGGAGGCAGACTCATGATCCAGGTACCGAAAATGAAGGGGCTGGGATCGTTCGTACTGCTGTCGCTGTTCGTGCTGCTGGGCTCGAGCGAGCTGGCGGCGCAGAACACGACGGGAGTGATCCGCGGCCGGGTGGTGACCGATGCGGGTGAGCCGGTGGGCGGTGCGCAGCTGCGCCTCGAGAACCCGCAGACGGGCGCTCAGCGCAGCACGGTGACGCTGGAGAACGGCACGTACGCGCTCGTGGGTGTGCAGCCGGCGACGTACGAGCTGACGGTCGAGATGATCGGGTACGGATCGCAGTCGCGGCAGGTGCGCGTGCTCATTGGCCAGTCGCTCACGATCGATCTCGTACTGTCCACGCAGGCGGTGCGACTGGAAGGCATCACGGCCGTAGGCACGCGGACGGTCGAGACGCGCACGTCGGAGGTGGCGACGAATGTGACGGAGGAGCAGATGCGCTCGCTGCCGCAGCCGGACCGTAACTTCCTGAACTTCGCAGGTCTCGCGCCGGGCATCACGGTCAGCCAGAACGAGACGAACAAGCAGATCACGGCCGCGGGCCTGCCCGCGACGAAGATCAACGTGTTCATCGATGGTGCCAGCTTCAAGAACGACATTCTCGAAGGCGGCGTGCACGGCCAGGATGCGAGCCGGGGCAACCCGTTCCCGCAGATCGCGGTGCAGGAGTTCCGCGTCATCACGCAGAACTTCAAGGCGGAGTACCAGCGCGCGGCCAGCGCGATCGTGACCGCAACGACGAAGAGCGGCACGAACGATTTCCAGCTCAACGGCTTCATACTGGGTCAGAACAAGGATCTGGTCGGCGAGAACCCGGGCCTGGAGCGGCGCTGCGAGGAAGAGGACTTTTGCGTGCCGAAGCCGGACTACGAGCGCTTTCAGATGGGCATCAGCGCGGGCGGGCCGATCATCCGCGACCGGCTCCACTACTTCGCGGCCTACGAGAACAACATTCAGAACCGCGCATCGACCGTGACACTCGGTCGACCGGAGTTCGCGGACACCGTCGTACCTTCCACCGGCCAGCGTCTCGGCCTCTACGAGGGGACGTTCGACCAGCCGTTCCGTTCGCATCTGGGCGTTGCGAAGCTGTCATATCAGCCGGCCGACAATCAGACGCTCAGCCTCAGCTGGAACGGTCGGTTCGAAAGCGACAAGCGCGGCTTCGGCGGTACGACATCGTTCGAGTCGGCTGAGGATGTGAAGATCGGCTACAACGTGCTCAACCTGCAGCACGGACTGTCGTCAGGGCCGTGGTTCAATCAGGCGCAGATCAGCGCGCAGCGCTCGACGTGGAATCCGACAGTAATCGGCGAGTCCGGCACGGTGGGCCGCGAGTACATGGGCGTGATTCTGACTGGAGCGAAGAGCTCCGAGCAGCGGTTCGTGCAGGATCGTCTCGCGCTGCGTAACGACCTGACGCGCCACGGTGTCACGTGGATGGGCGACCATGTGATCAAGGGCGGCGTGAACCTCGACTTCCTCAACTACGAGGTCGAGAAGTGGCAGGATGGCAATCCGACGTTCTTCTATGATGTGAATGCGAGCCTGTCGGCGCCGGCGTTTGCGCGCTGGGGCTCGGGCGATCCCGGCATGGAGGAGAGCAACGTGCAGTTCGGCGCGTACATCCAGGATGACTGGGACGTTACGGACCGGCTCCAGCTCAACCTCGGCGTGCGCTGGGATGCCGAAACGAACATGTTCAACAACAAGTGGGTGACGCCTGACAGTGTGCGCACCGCACTCGGGCCGATCCTGGAGGCGACCGGCCGCGATCCCGAAGACTATTTCACGAGAGGCACCGAAGACCGGCCGATGTATCTGGGTGCATTCCAGCCCCGCGTCGGCTTCTCCTATGACCTGCTCGGCACCGGGCAGACGATCGTGCACGGCGGCTTCGGCGTGTACTACGACCGGGAGATCTGGAATCACCTCATCGACGAGCGTTTCCGCCTCAACTGGATCATCCGGTACTTCGACTTCACGACGGATCCGAACAACACGGGCCGGATCCTGTGGGACCCGTCGTACGAGAGCATCGCGGGTCTCCAGGGCCTCGTGGACAACGCGGGCACGGGCGTGAACCCGGGTATCACGAGCGAGATCTGGCTGCTCAAGAACGACAGCGAGCCGCCGAAGTCGAATCAGTTCAACTTCGGCCTGCGCCAGACCGTCTCGAACGTGGTCCTGGGCGCCGCATACCGCGGCGTGCGGACGAGCAACATCACGAGCTGGTACTGTGCGCGCGCTCACAGCGTGCACGGCTTCTGCGAAGGCACGCAGGAGCTCGGCTCGCGCTACAAGGTGCTGCTGTCGACGGACGAGGGTGAGAGCACGTACGACGCGATGGACCTCACGGCGGAGAAGGTGTTCACCGAAGCATCGCGCTGGGGCTTCAGCCTGGCCTACACGTTCGCGCAGGGCAAACGCAAGGGCTGGGACTTCTTCTCGTTCGACTTCCTCGACGATCCGTCGCAGTGGCCGGAGGTGAACTCGCCGATCGAGAAGCATCGCATCGTTGCGAGCGGCATCGTCGGATTGCCGTACGACTTCCGCCTGAGCACGCTCGCACAGTGGGGCTCGGGAGTGCCGTTCAGCAGAAAGGACGAGCTGAACGAGTGGGGTCCGCGCCGCGCCGTCATCGACTGGTACTCGCAGGATCCTGATGATTTCAGGCAGGTCGACCTGCGTCTCCAGAAGAGCTTCAACCTGCCGGGCCAGGGGCAGATCGGGCTGATTGCGGAAGCGATCAACGTGTTCGATCATGCGAACTACCGGACGTATCGCGACCTGTACCGGGTCTACAATCCGGACGATCCTGCGAACGGCAGACTGATCGAGAACTTCGGGACGCCGGACCTCGGCTCGGCCGATCCGGGACGACGGTTCCAGCTCGGCCTGGATTTCCGGTACTAGTACTGCTACGTCGTGCCCCGTGCGGATGTCGCCGTCCGCACGGGGTATTTCACCTGCAACAGGCGCGGCCATGCGACGTATTCTCTCCCTGCTCACCACTATCGTCCTCGCCGGATGCGCATCCTCCACCGTATCCGGGCCGACGCTCACACCAGCGGATGAGTCGTTCCTCGACGAGGTGCAGGAGCGCACGTTCGGCTTCTTCTGGGAGCAGGCGAACCCTGCGAACGGGCTGGTGCCCGACCGCTGGCCGACCGAATCGTTCTCGAGCGTGGCAGCGATCGGCTTCGGCCTGCCGTCCTACGCGGTGGGCATCGAACGGGGCTGGATCACGCGCGATGACGGAGCTGATCGCGTGCTGACCACGCTCCGCTTCCTGCTCCATGCGCCGCAGGGGCCCGAGCCCGCCGGCCGCACCGGCCACAACGGGCTGTTCTACCACTTCCTCGACATGCAGACGGGCGCGCGCTTCGAGCGGGTGGAACTGTCCACGATCGACACCGCACTGCTCATGGCCGGCGTGCTCTTCAGCCAGCAGTACTTCGATGGCGTCGACGCGGACGAGGCGTACATCCGCGCGCTCGCCGATTCGCTGTACCGACGCGTGGACTGGCAGTCGATGGTCAACAATCCGGACCGGATCTCGATGGGCTGGCATCCGGAGACGGGCTTCATCGAGTCGGAATGGCACGGCTATGACGAAGCGATGATCCTGCTCATCCTCGCGCTCGGCTCACCGACGCACCCGGTCGACGAATCCCTCTGGGACACGTACATGAGCACCGCCCGCTGGGGGCAGTTCCACGGCCAGGCGTACGTCGGTTTCGCGCCCCTCTTCGGCCATCAGTATTCGCACATCTTCATCGACTTCCGCGGCATCCAGGACCCGTTCATCCGCGGTCACGGCATCGACTGGTTCGAGAACTCGAGGCGGGCGGTGCTCGCCCAGCGCGAGTACGCTATCGCGAATCCAATGGGCTGGACGGGCTACGACGCCGACGTCTGGGGCCTGACGGCGTCGGACGGACCCGTGGACACGACGCTCGTCGTGAACGGTACGCCGCGGCAGTTCTGGACGTATACGGCGCGCGGTGCATCGCACACCGGCGTACGGGACGACGGCACACTGGTGCCGACGGCCGCGGGCGGCTCGATCCCGTTCGCTCCCGGAATCGCCATCAACTCGCTGCGTACCATGCGTGAGCGCTATCCCGCGGTGTGGGGTGAGTACGGCTTTCTGGACGCGTTCAACCCGACCTTCCGGTATGCCGGCATCACACTGACGCACGGCCGCGTGGTGCCGGGCAGTGGCTGGTTCGACACTGACTACCTCGGTATCGATCAGGGCCCGATCCTGCTGATGGCGGAGAACCATCGCACCGGCCTGATCTGGCACCACCTGCGACGCAGCACCTACATCCGCGAGGGTCTGCGACGCGCCGGGTTCACGGGCGGCTGGCTGGACACGATGGAGGGATCTTGAATGCCCGGAGCGTCGCCGTACTGTCGCTACTGTCGGTGCTCGCCGGGTGCGTGTCCGTGAGCGTGAACCGGTCCGCAGTGCCGCGGGCAGGCGAGCCGGGACGGCAGGTGGAGCGCACGCTGCACACGCAGGTCGTGCGCACCGTCACCGGCGAATACCTGCTCTACCTGCCCCGCGACTACGACCCCGGCCGGCGCTGGCCGCTGCTGCTCTTCCTGCACGGAGCCGGTGAGCGCGGCACTGATGTCGAGCGGGTCGCGTTCCATGGACCGCCGAAGCTGATCCGCGAAGCCACCATGGATTTCCCGTTCATCGTGGTCTCGCCCCAGGTGCCCGAGGACCGCACCTGGTCCACGCTGTTCCTCGACGCGCTGATCGAGGAGGTCAGTGCGGCGCATTCGGTCGACGAAGACCGGATCTACGTCACCGGGCTCAGCATGGGCGGATACGGCGCCTGGCACCTGGCGTTCGAGTTCCCGCATCGATTTGCGGCCATCGCGCCGATCAGCGGCGGTGGCACGATCACGGGACCGTGCACGATCCGCCATCTGCCGGTGTGGGCGTTCCACGGAGTGGAGGACCAGGTCGTGCCGGTGTGGCATTCCGACGAGCTGGTGGAGCGTCTGCGCGGCTGTGATGGTCATGTGCGTTACACGCGATACGAGGGTGTCGGCCACGACGCGTGGACGCGCACGTACGCAGATCCCGAGCTGTACGAGTGGCTGCTGTCGCACCGGCGCGGGCAGCCCGGTCCGCGGGATGAGCCGTGATCATTCGTCGCGCGACGTTCGTCCCCCTGCTGCTGCTTCTGCTGCTGCTGCCGTCATGCGGGCCGCCGCCCTCCGATGCTGTGACGACCATCCGGTTCTGGGGCATGGGCCGCGAAGGCGAGGTAGTGGCAGAGATGATGGACGCCTTCCATCGCGAGAACCCGGACATCCGTGTTCAGGTGCAGCAGATCCCGTGGACGGCTGCACACGAGAAGCTGCTGACGGCATACGTCGGCGGTGCGATGCCCGATGTCGCCCAGCTCGGCAACACGTGGGTTGCGGAGTTTGCCGCCATCCGGGCGCTCGAGCCGCTGGACCCGTGGATAGCCCGGTCACGGGAGCTCGCGGCGAACGAATACTTCGACGGCATCTGGAGCACGAACGTGGTCGGTGACACGCTCTGGGGCGTGCCGTGGTACGTGGACACGCGCGTCATCTTCTACCGCACGGATCTGCTGGCGCAGGCCGGGTACGACTCGATACCGCAGACGTGGGCCGGCTGGCTCGAGGCGATGCACGCCGTGAAGCGCATCGCGGGCGATGACGGCTACGCGATATTCCTGCCGACCAACGAGTGGGCGCAGCCGGCGATCTTCGGACTTCAGAACGGATCACTGCTGCTCGGTGACGATGGCACACGCGGCGTGTTCAGCGAACCGGCGTTCCGGGAGGCGTACGAGTTCTACCTGAGCCTCTACCGCGACGGTCTCGCTCCGCCCATGGGCCATTACGACGTCGCCAACCCGTACCAGGAGTTCGGGCGCGGCTTCTTCGCAATGTGGATCACCGGTCCGTGGAACCTCGGCGAGTTCCGGCGCCGCCTGCCCGCCGACATGCAGGACTCCTGGTCCACGGCGCCCATGCCTGGACCGACAGGTCCTGCGAGCGGCGTCTCGCTTGCCGGCGGCGCGAGTCTCGTGATGTACCGGGAATCGCGGAACCCGGAAGCGGCCTGGCGGCTGATCGAGTACCTGTCACGGCCGGAGCAGCAGCAGCGGTTCTACGACCTGACGGGCAGCCTGCCGGCGCGTACGGCTGCGTGGCGCGAGTCCGACCTGGCGACGGCGCCATTGACGAGGGCGTTCTGGGAGCAGCTCCAGCGCGTGCGGCCGCTGCCGGCGGTACCGGAGATCGAGTCGATCATGAGCCGTGTCATCGAGCATGCGGAATCTTCCATCCGCGGCGGCACGTCGGCGGCCGACGCGCTGGCTGCGCTCGACCGGGATACGGACCGCATGCTCGAGAAGCGGCGCTGGCTGCTCGCGCGCAGCGCGGGGCCACGCAGCGGGGCCACGCCGTGAGCCGCGCCGGCTGGTTCTTCATCGCGCCGGCACTCGCCCTGATTGCCGTTTTCTTCTTCATACCCGTCGCCGGCTCGCTTCTGCTGAGCCTCACCGACTTCGACATCTACGCGATCGCCGACGCCGGCAACGCGCGCTTCGTCGGTCTGCGCAACTACGTCGAGCTGTTCAGCAACTCCGTGTTCTGGACGGCGCTCCGCAACACCTTCTACTTCGCGCTTGTCGGCGGACCGCTCACGGTCGCCGCATCGCTCGCGGCCGCCCTCCTCATCAATGCGCGCGTGGTGCGCTTCAAGTCGTTCTTCCGCACGATCTTCTTCATTCCATTCGTCACCACGCTCGTGGCCGTCGCGATCGTGTGGCGCTACCTGTACCACCCGCAGTACGGCATGCTCAACTATGTGCTCGGCTGGTTCGGTGTCAGCCCCGTCGACTGGCTGGGGGACCCGCGCACCGCCATGCCCGCGATCATTCTGCTCGCCATCTGGAAGAATTTCGGCTACAACATGCTGATCTTCATCGCCGGCATGCAGACCATACCATCAGAGCTGTACGAGGCCGCTGAGCTGGACGGTGCGGGTGCACTGCGCAAGTTCCGCCACATCACGCTGCCCATGCTCGCTCCGACGTTCCTGTTCGTGGGCGTGATCACGATGATCGGCTACTTCCAGCTGTTCGCCGAGCCGTACGTCATGACCGCCGGCGGGCCGCTGCGCAGCACCACATCGCTCGTGCTGCTGATGTACGAGGAGGGATTCCGCTGGTGGCGCATGGGCGTAGCCGCCGCCGTCGCATTCATCCTGTTCGCGATCATCCTCGTCTGGACGCTGTTCCAGTTCCGTCTCCAGCGGGAGGCGGCATGATCTCGCGTCGGCTGCATGCCATACTGATCTACGCGCTGCTCGCGATCGGCTGCGTCATTGCGCTGCTTCCCATGGTATGGATGGTGTCCGCATCCCTCATGGAGACGGGCGCGGCCAACCAGTATCCACCGCGGCTCCTGCCCGAGCGTGTGACGCTCGAGCACTACCGCGCGCTGTTCACCCGGCTGAACCTCGGCCGCTACCTGATCAACAGCGCGTTCATTGCGACGACCGTTACGGTCGTCTCGCTGCTGATCAATTCGATGGCCGGGTACGCGTTCGCGAAGCTCCGGTTCCGCGGACGCGACCGCACGTTCCGCTTCCTCACTCTGGGCCTGGTCATCCCCGTGCAGGTGTCGATGCTGCCGCTGTTCCTGCTCATGCGCGAGCTCGGCCTCATCAATACCTACTGGGGTGTCATCATCCCGGGCATGGCGAGTATATTCGGCATCTTCCTGATCCGGCAGTACGCCCTCTCCATTCCAGACGACCTCATCGATGCCGCACGCATCGACGGCGCGGGCGAGTTCCGCATCTACTGGTCCGTCATCCTGCCGGTCGTGCGTCCGATCCTCGCGACGCTCGCCATCTGGACGTTCCTCAGCACGTGGAACGACTTCATGTGGCCGCTCATCGTACTGAGCGATGACAGCATGTTCACACTCCCGGTCGCGCTCGCGAACCTCTCCGGCGAGCGGGTGCAGGATACCGAGCTCATGATGGCGGGCGCCGTGCTCACCACGCTGCCCGTCATGCTCGTCTTCGTGTTCCTCCAGCGGTACTACGTGGAGGGGATCACGATGGGGAGCGTCAAGGGATGACGCGCGGATCGGATATGCCTCCAACGAGGGTGCCGCGCCGGCGGGACGGGGTGTGGCTGCGGGCTGGTATATGGCTGCGGGACCGGGTGTCGTCACGAGCGTCTTCGCGTGCTGTGCACATCGCCCTCGTGTTCGTCATCGGTGGGTGCGCGTCACGCGGCGGCGCGGAACCGGCGCCCGCGGCGGCGCCGCACGTCATCGATGCGTTCGACGACGTGTCGGCGTGGTCGGTCGCGCCGGCCACGGGCGTTCACATGGAGCTGTCCGCGGACAGTGGTGTGAGCGGCGGCGGGCTGAGGGTGGATTTCGACTTCCGCGGCGGCGGCGGCTGGGCGGCGTTCCGGCGGGACGTGCGGGTGCGTCTGCCGGAGAACTACGAGATCGGCTTCTGGCTGCGCGGCGACGCGCCGCCGAACACGTTGGAGCTCAAGCTGATCGACGCGACGGGCGAGAACGTGTGGTGGGTGAACCGTCCCCGTTTCGAGTTCAATGGGGATTGGCGTCGCGTGACGTTCCGCCGCCGGCACGTGACGTTCGCATGGGGTCCGCGCGGTGGCGGCGAGATCCGCGATGTGCGCGCGCTCGAGCTCGCGATCACCGCGGGGAGCGGCGGCCGTGGCACGGTCTGGATCGACAGCATCACGGTCACACCGCGCGAGCCCGTCCGGCCCTATGACATCGCACCGCTGGTCACGGCATCGAGCACGGCCGCGCCGGGCGGGACAGGTGCACTGATCGACGATGATTCGACGACCGTATGGCGTTCGGGATCCGATCCGGAGCAGGTTGTAACGCTCGACTTCCAGCGCACGCGCGAGTACGGCGGCCTCATCGTGCACTGGGATACCACGGCGCGAGCCCGGGACTACGACGTCGACATCTCCAGCGACGGGCGGTCGTGGCAGACGGTCCGCGCGGTCCGCGGCGGAGCCGGCGCGCGTGACTACCTGTCGCTGCCCGAGTCCGAGTCGCGGTGGCTGCGGCTGCGACTGCTGACGGGCCCGGGCGACTACGCGCTGCGCGGGCTGGCCGTACAGCCGATCGAGTGGGCCGAGTCGCGCAACACACTGTTCGAGACCATCGCCGCGGACGCCCCGCCCGGACACTACCCGAAGTACCTGGGACGCGTGCAGTCATACTGGACGCTCATCGGAGTGAGCGGCGCAGCGGAGGAGGCACTGATCAACGAAGAGGGCGCGGTCGAGGTCGGCAAGGCCGCGTTCTCCGTCGAGCCGTTCCTCCACCTCGACGGCCGTCTGATCACGTGGGCGGACGCCACCGTCACGCAGTCTCTGCACGACGGCTACATGCCGATACCGACCGTTTCGTGGCGCGTGGACGATCTGCACCTCGATGTCACGGCCTGGGCGGACGGCGACCCCTCGGCCTCCATGCTGTGGCTGCGGTATCGCGTCCGCAACACCGGCCGCCGCTCTCTCTCACCATCGCTATTCCTCGCGCTGCGGCCGTTCCAGGTCAATCCGTCCTGGCAGTTCCTGAACACCCCGGGCGGAGTCACGACCATCCGGCATATCTCGTATGCCGGCGATGTCGTTACCGTGGACGACCGTCTCGTCATCCCGGTGAGCACTCCAGCCGCGTTCGGGGCGACATCATTCGACGCAGGCGGTGTCATGCGCGCCATCGCGGGACGGCGTGTGCCGACTTCCCGTTCCATCAGCGATCCGTTCGGCCATGCATCGGCCGCGCTGTCCTACGAACTGCGCCTGGATCCCGGCACCGCGCGCGACATTCTCGTCGCCGTGCCCCTCGCGTCGGCAGCGGGCACTCCGTCATACACGTCGGTGACGAATCGCAGCGATGCAGAGGATCTGGGCGAACAGAGGCTCGCTGCGGTGGCCCGCTCGTGGCGCGCCGAGCTGAACCGTTTCGATGTCGAGCTGCCGGCCGGAGCGCCGCCGCTCGGCGACCTGCTGCGCAGCAACCTGGCCTATGTGCTGATCAACCGCGATGGCCCCGCCATCCAGCCGGGTTCGCGATCCTACGAGAGGTCCTGGATCCGCGATGGCTCGCTCACGTCCGCCGCACTCCTCCGCCTCGGGCATGAGCGTGAGGTACGCGAGTTCATCGAGTGGTTCGCGCCGTTCCAGTACGACAACGGCAAGGTGCCGTGCTGCGTGGATGCACGCGGGGCCGACCCGGTGCCGGAGCACGACAGCCACGGCCAGCTCATCTACCTGATCGCAGAGTACTTCCGTTTCACGGGCGACACGACCCTCGTGCGGCAGCACTGGTCGAACATCACGCGTGCGGTCGCGCACATCGATTCGCTGCGCCACTCGCGCATGACTCCCGTGTACCGCACCGCTGACAGCATCGCGTACTACGGGATGGTGCCGCAGTCCATCAGCCACGAAGGCTACTCGGCGAAGCCGATGCACTCATACTGGGACGCGTTCTTCGTGCTCAGGGGCCTCACGGATGCGGCCTGGCTGGCCGGCGTGCTGGGGAGCGATGGGGAGCAGACACGGTTCGCCGGTATCCGCGATGAGTTCCGGCGTGACCTGCATGCTTCGTTCGCGCGTGCGATGGCCGAGCACGGCATCGACTATCTCCCCGGCTCCGTGGAGCTGGGCGACTTCGATGCGACGTCCACGACCGTCGGCATTACACCGGCAGGCGAGCTGTCGGCGCTCGAGCCGCAGATGCGTGCCACGTTCGACCGGTACTGGGCCCATTTCACGGCACGCCGGGATGGCGCCGTCGACTGGGATGCATACACGCCGTACGAGCTGCGGGTCATCGGCGCGTTCGTGCGTCTGGGCGAGCGGCGCCGCGCGCACGAGGCGCTCGACTGGTTCCTGCGCGACGTGCGACCCTCGGGGTGGAACCACTGGGCCGAGGTGGTATCGCGCGATCGCGGCGAGCCGCGCTTCATCGGCGATATGCCGCACGGCTGGGTCGGCTCCGACTTCATCCGCTCCGTCACGGACATGTTCGCCCACGTGCGCGAGTACGATGGCGCGCTGGTGATAGGGGCGGGCGTATTGCCGGAGTGGCTCGAAGGCGGCGATACGGTGCGTGTGCGTGGCCTGCGCACGCCCCATGGCACAGTCGGCTACACGATGCGCAGCGTCGACGCCGGTCTCGAGATCGTGCTGGAGCCCGGGATCCGCGTGCCGGATGCCGGCATCGTGATCAGTCTGCTGGACGAACGTCCGATCCGGCGGGCCGTCGCGGACGGGCGGGAAGTACGACCGACGGCGGACGGTGCGATCCGCCTCGACCGGTGGCCCGCCAGTTTCCGGATCGAATACGGACCGCGGCCGGACTCCGTGCCTGAGAGATACTGACGACGCGGCCTCGCGCCGCGCATGAAGGAAAGAATGCAGAACCCGGCAGACATCGACGATTCGCGGGGCGACGACACCTGCTATCAGGCGTGGCTCCTCTCGAACGGCCGCTTTTCGACACTGCTGAGTGCGAACGGCGGCGGCTTCTGTGCGCTCGACGGATTCGCGCTCACGCGCTGGGTGCCGGATCCGACGCGCGATGTCGACGGCGTGCACATCTACCTGCGCGACGTCGAAAGCGGCACGTTCCGAACGGCTGCTGCCGGTCCCGCGGCTGGGTCCTCCGGCAGCACGTTCCGCTGTGATGGCGGCATCGCGCAGTTTCACGACGAGGGTGAAGGCTTGGAATGCACGACGCGGGTATGCGTGCCGCCCGACCTCGATGTCGAGCTGCGGCACCTGGCGCTTCGCAATACGGGGACGGTCCCGCGCACGTTCGAGGTCACGACGTATGCCGAGCTCGCGCTCAACACGCCCGCTGCCGATGCGGCGCATCCGGCGTTCTCCAAGCTCTTCGTGCAGACGGCCCACGACCCGTCGCGTGATGCTCTGCTGGCCTGGCGGCGCGCACGCAGTCCGGATGACCGGCCACTCTGGGCAGCGCACCGCCTCCTCGTGGATTCAAGCGAGGATCCTGCGCAGTACGAGACGGACCGCGCTCGTTTCATCGGGCGCGGCAGGGACCTCCATGATCCGGCAGCGCTCGCCTGCGGCGGCCAGCTGAGCGGCACGGTCGGCAACGTGCTGGATCCGGTGTTCAGCATGCGACGTGTCATAACGCTGGAGCCCGGTGCCGCGACGGCTGTGATCTCGGTACTCGCGGGCGCTGCCTCCCGCGACCTCGTGCTGCACACGATCGACCAGCTCCCGCATGTCGCCGCTGCTGCCGCCTCGTTCGTCACCTGCACACCCCCTCCGAGCGACGGCCTCGCCGCACTCGGGCTGCCGCGGCGCTGGCGCGAGCAGCTGCTTGTCCACGGCGAACAGACCCGGTTGCTGCGCATTCCGCCGCCCGATGACGCGGTAGTGCCGCGGATGGCGACCGCCGATGACCCGGTCGCCGCTGACGCGACCGGCGATGACGCGGGCGTCGATCACGCGCCGGGCCACAGCACCGCAGGCCATGTTGCGGCCGCCGCCGACCCCGTCCAGGCCAGCGATCTCCGCTTCCACAACGGCTGGGGCGGCTTTCAGCAGGATGGAACTGCCTACGTCATCCACATGCCGGCACAAGACGGCGTGCCGCGACGGCCGCCGCTGCCGTGGGTGAACGTGATGGCGAACGAAGAGGCGGGCTGCATCGTGTCGGAGAGCGGCGCGATGTACACGTGGGCCGCGAACAGCCGCGAGAACCGCATTACGCCCTGGTTCAACGACCCGGTGTCCGACCCGCACGGCGAGGCGCTGTTCATCCGGGATGACGAGACCGGAGCGGTGTGGTCTCCGACAGCGGGTCCGGCACCGGCCGGCGGCGATTACGAGGTGCGGCACGGCTTCGGATCCACACGGTTCCTGCACGAGAGCGGCGGCATTGCACATGACACCTGCATCTTCGTTCCCGCCGACGCACCGGCGCGCATCGCGCGCGTGCGGCTGACGAACCTCGGCAGCCGTCCACGTCGCCTGACCCTCTACGGTTATGCGCAGCTGGTGCTCGGCGCACACGAAGCTGACACGCGCGGACGCGTGACCACGTGGCGGTCAGCTGCCGTCGACGCGCTGATGGCGCGCAATGACGAGCGCGGCGAGTTCTCCGGCCGCATCGCGTTTGCGGCGATCACCGTGGCGGGCGCGTCTGGGGCGGCCGGCGCGGCCGGCGCCAAGGGCGGGAACGCGACGGCGGGCACCGCCGTTGGCGGCACTGCGGAAGAGGAATCTGCCTGCACCGGGTCGTGGACCACGGACCGTAAGGCGTTCCTCGGCGCGCACGGGCACATGGCCGCGCCGGCGGGCGTCCGTGCGGACCCGCTGGATGGCTGGACCGGCGCCGGCCGCGATCCCTGCTTCGCCCTGTCCCGCGCCCTCGCACTGGAGGCGGGGGCGACGGCTACGTTCTCGTTCCTGCTTGGCGAAGCGTCAGACGAGAACGCGGCAGCCGCGGTGGTGCGGCGCTTCGCGCGGACCGATGAGATCGATGCGGCCCTCGCGGCTGTCGGCGAGCAGTGGCGGCATCGCGTGGGGGCCGTTCACATCGAGACACCGTCGCCGGCCATTGATGTCATGGTCAACGGCTGGCTCGTCTACCAGAACCTGAGCTGTCGCATGTGGGCGCGCTCGGCGTATCAGCAGTCGGGCGGCGCGTTCGGATTCCGCGATCAGCTGCAGGACTCATCCGCGCTCGTCTATGTCGATCCGGCCATCACGCGCCGGCAGATCCTGCTGCACGCCGCGCATCAGTTCGTGGAGGGCGATGTGCTGCACTGGTGGCATCCGCCGCTCGGCAAGGGGATCCGCACGCGCTTCTCCGATGACCTGCTGTGGCTCCCGTATATCACGGCGTTCTACGTATCGCACACCGGCGACCGGGACATACTCGACGAGACCATCCGCTACCTGCACGCCGAGCCGCTCGAGCCGGGCGAGGATGAGGCGTTCGTGGTGCCGGAGGATTCCGGCACGAGCGGCACGCTGTACGAGCACTGCTGCCGCGCGCTCGACCGTTCACTCACGAGCGGCGCGCACGGTCTCCCGCTCATGGGCGCCGGCGACTGGAACGACGGGATGAATCGCGTCGGCCGCGAGGGCAGGGGAGAGAGCGTCTGGCTCGGCTTCTTCATCTACGACATCCTGCGTGACTTCATGCCATTGTGCGCTGCACGCGGCGATGATGACCGCGTCGCGGCATACAGCGCATACCAGGAGCACCTCGCGATTGCGCTGAACGATGCCGGCTGGGATGGTGAGTGGTATCGTCGCGCGTATTATGATGACGGCGCTCCGCTCGGCTCCGCGCAAAGCGATGAGTGCCGCATCGATGCTCTCGCCCAGGCGTGGGCCGTCATGTCCGGTGCGGCACCGCCGGAACGCGCAGCACAGGCGCTCGACGCGATGGAGCACCATCTCGTCGATGAGGATGCGGGCCTGATCCGCCTGCTTGCACCGCCGTTCGACCGCACCCCGAACGATCCCGGATACATCAGGGGCTACCTGCCCGGCGTGCGTGAGAACGGCGGTCAGTACACGCACGGCGTGCTCTGGGCCGTCCGCGCGCTCGCGGCCAACGGCCGCACGGAGCGCGCTGCCCGGTTGCTCGAGATGCTGAGTCCTGCCACGCGCGGCGGCACTCCCGCCGCCGCGGCTCGCTACATGGTCGAGCCGTACGTCATTGCGGCCGATGTATACGGCGTCGCGCCGCACGTGGGACGCGGCGGCTGGACGTGGTACACGGGATCCGCCGGCTGGATGTTCCGTATCGCACTGGAGTCCGTCCTCGGTGTCGATCTGCACGAGGGCCGCGAGTTGCTACTCACGCCGTGCATTCCGGATGACTGGCCCGGATTCCGTGTGACCCTGCGGTTGCCGGAAGGGACGGTGTACAGAATCGACGTGAGCCGCGGTGAGCGGCAGATCACGCTCGACGGTGCCGCCCGTGACAGCGGCGCGCAATTGAGCGTCCCGCTCCTGCGCGATGGCGGAGAGCACCACGTACAGGCGCGCATCCCGGCTGGCGCTGCCGCGGCACGTGACAGTTGAGCAGGACGCGACCAGCGCCGGCGGACCGGCTGCTCGTCCGCGGCGAACGGCGGTCAGACTGCGGCGTCCGCCCCTGGTTCCGGGAGGCCGTTCGCACGGATCACGGCGGCATAGAAGTGCGCACTGTCCTTCGGCGTGCGGGCGAGCGACGAATAGTCGACGTGCACGATGCCGAAGCGCGGCGCATAGCCGCCGGCCCACTCGAAGTTGTCGAGCAGCGACCAGACGTAGTAACCGCGGAGATCGACACCCTGACGGATGGCATCGTGCGCGGCACGGATGTGCTCGCGCAGGTAGTGCACGCGCAGCGGGTCGTGCACCACGCCGTCGATGGTGTGCGGCGGGTCGTAGAACGCGGCGCCGTTCTCCGTGACGTAGAGCGGGATGTCGCCGTAGCGCTCGCGCACCTGGAGCAGCGTGCGGGTGAGTGCCGGGGGATACACCTCCCAGTCCGGGCCGAGCGTGGTCATCATGTGCTGTGGCTGGGGTACCAGCGAAGCATACACGGGCCATGCGGCCGGATCATGCCGGGTCACACCGCGCTTGTAGAAGTTGATGCCGAGGAAGTCGATCGGCTGGCGGATCAGCTCCATGTCCGCCGCTGCGACCTCGGGAAATGCCCCGCCGAAAATGTCGTGCAGCTCGGCCGGGTAGCTGCCGAGCATGAGCGGATCGAGGTAGAAGCGGTTCATGTATGCATCGGCACGCGTGGCCGCCGCGATGTCGGCAGGCGCCTCGGATGCGGGGTCCTTTGGCTCCAGGTTGACGACAATGCCGATGCGGCCGTTCCGTTCGGCACGGTACGCCTGCACGGCGGCGCCGTGCGCACGCAGCAGATTGTGCGCGGCGCGTGCTGCCTTGGGCAGGCTGCGCTGGCCGGGAGCCATGACGCCGTGCATGTAGCCGCCGTCGACGACGACCCAGGGCTCGTTCAGTGTGGCCCACATGTCCACCCGGTCGCCGAGTGTGCGGAACATCAGTGAAGCGAAATCGCTGAACCAGTGCGCGCTGTCCGGATGGGTCCAGCCGCCGCGGTCGTCCAGTGCGGCAGGCAGATCCCAGTGGTAGAGTGTTACGTTCGGTACGATGGCACGCTCGAGCAGTGCGTCCACGAGGCGGCTGTAGAAATCCAGGCCGCGCTGGTTCACGCTGCCGCGGCCGTCGGGCAGGACACGGCTCCATGCGATGCTGAAGCGGTACGACTGGAGGCCGAGCTGCACCATGAGCGCGACATCGGCGACATAGCGGTGATAATGATCGCACGCGATGTCCCCTGTATCACCGTTCGCGGTGTTGCCGGGTACGTGCGAAAAGCGGTCCCAGATGCTCGGCCCGGCACCGTCCTCGAGGGCGGCGCCTTCGATCTGGTACGCTGACGTGGCGGCGCCCCAGAGGAAGTCGGCCGGAAACTCTGATCGATTCATGCGCGAGGTCGAATGGCGAGTGTGAGACTGGACGGCATACGCAAGGTGTACGACAACAGCTTCGTTGCCGTGCACGATGCCTCGTTCGAGGTCAGGGACGGCGAGTTCGTCGTGCTGGTCGGTCCGTCCGGCTGCGGCAAGAGCACGACGCTCCGCATGATCGCCGGCCTGGAGAGCATTACAGCGGGTGAGCTGCGCATCGGTGACCGCCTCGTGAACGATGTCCCGTCGAGCGAGCGCGACATCGCCATGGTCTTTCAGAACTACGCGCTCTACCCGCACATGACGGTGTACGAGAACATGGCCTTCGCCCTGCGCCTCCGCAACGAGTCGAAGACGGAGATCGACCGACGCGTGCGCGAGGCGGCGGACATCCTCGACATCCGAGCGATCCTGGGCAGCAGGCCGCGCCAGCTCTCCGGCGGCCAGCGCCAGCGCGTCGCAGTCGGCCGCGCCATCGTACGGCATCCGCAGGTCTTCCTCTTCGATGAGCCGCTCTCCAACCTGGACGCCAAGCTGCGCGTGCAGACGCGCAAGGAGATCGCACGCCTGCACCGCCAGCTCGATGCGACCATGATCTACGTCACGCACGACCAGGTGGAGGCCATGACGATGGGCGACCGCATCGTCGTCATGAGCGCGGGCCACATCCAGCAGATCGGTGCGCCGCTCGAGCTCTACGAGAGCCCAGCCAACCAGTTCGTCGCCGGGTTCATCGGCAGCCCCGCCATGAATTTCGTCGACGGCACGCTCGAGGAGCACGACGGGACGGTAACTGTTGTCGCGATGGATGGCGGCCTGCGCGTCCCGTTGCCGCCGGGCGCCCGCAAGCACCTCGCAGGACTCGCGGACGGCCGGCTCGGGATCGGTATACGGCCGGAGGATCTCTACCTGGAGGGCAGCGGCCCGGCGGACGTGGTGCGCACGGAGGTCACGGTCGATGCCGTGGAGCCAATGGGTAACGAGGTCTTCGTCTACGCGAGCGCGGGCAGCACCGAGCTGGTGGCACGCGTGGCGCCAGACCGCCTGCCCCGCGTCGACGAGCGGCTGGCCATCGCCATGGACCGTGGGCGTCTGCATTACTTCGACCCGACCAGCGGATCAGCCATCGCCGGATTGCGCGCCGTGGCAGACACGGCGCCCGCCATGCAGCCGCAACCACCCGGCAGCGCGTGAGCTTATGAGCAGTGAACATTTCGATGCGATCGTCGTCGGCAGCGGTCCGGGAGGCGCCGGCGTCGCACGCGACCTGAGCCGTGCCGGGCGCCGCGTGCTGATTCTGGAGCGCGGCCGCGACTGGCGCGGCAATCCGCTGTACGGCACGTACGCGGGTGCACTCCTCTACGCCGAGAAGCGCGCGCTGCTCTTCACGAAGGAGGGTGTGCAGATCGTGCGGCCACTCATGGTCGGCGGCGCGACATCCATGTATGCCGGCTGCTCTGCGCCGCCGCCGGCCTGGCTGCATGAGCGTCATCACGTCGACGTGCGTGCGGAGGCGGCGGACCTTCATGCCGAGCTTGCCGTCGCGCCGCTCGCGCCGGAGCTGCGCGGCGCCGGCTCGACACGCGTTGCCGATGCCGCGATCAGCCTCGGCATGGACTGGCGCCCGCAGGACAAATTCATGCTGCCTGCGCGCGCGCGTCCGTTCGACTGCGGCGCGCGCTGCCTGCTCGGCTGCCGGTGCGGTGCCAAGTGGACTGCCGGTGAGTTCGTCGATGACGCGGTCGCGGCCGGGGCCATGCTGCACTCGCGCTCGCGCGTCAGCCGGGTCATCGTGCAGGACGGCGTGGCTGTCGGAGTCGCGGGGCACGGACCCGGAGGCGCGTTCACGCATCTCGCATCGAATGTTATTCTCGCGGGCGGCGGGCTCGGCACGCCGATGCTGCTCCGCACCGCGGGCATCGATGCGGGACACGGCGTCGCCATGGACACGACCGTGATGGTCTACGGCAGCGGCAAGGTGCCGGGGATGGGTGAGGACCCGCCGATGACGTGGAGCTGCGAGGATCCCGAGCTCGACGTGATGTACTCGACGCTCATCGATCCGTGGCTCATGTATCCGATCATCATGGCCGTGAAGGGAGCGGCATGGCCGCTGACATGGCCGCGGTGGGGACACACGCTCGGTGTGATGATCAAGGTGCGTGATGAGGTGAGCGGCGGCATCGATGCGCGCGGCCGCGTGTCGAAGGGGCTGAGCCGGACGGACGCGCTGCGGCTGGAACGCGCAGAGGAAGTGGCCCGTCGCATCCTCGTCGCCGCCGGCTGCCGCAAGGACTCTCTCATCCGCACACCCCTCCGCGGCACCCATCCGAGCGCCACCGCACGCATCGGCGACGTGGTCGACGCGGAACTCGGGACGGGCGTGCGCGGTCTATATGTCTGCGACGCGAGCGTGTTCCCGGAGGCACTCGGGCGGCCGACCGTGCTGACGATCCTCGCGCTCGCGCGACGTCTCGCGCGCAGACTCACGACGTAGCGGCCGGACCTGGTGGACAGCGAAGAACCGGGTCCGTATCGTTCGACCTAATCAGATCTCCAATCAGGACGAAAGCATGAAGCGTGTGCTCATTGGCTGCGGCCTCGCCCTTTCCCTCGCCGGGCCGCTCGGCGCTCAGACATCCGAGCCGTGCAGCTATGCCGAGTGCGCGCTCCGCGTCCGCGCGCCGGGGTTCACCACACCCGCAGCCATCGTGCGTGGCCAGAACGACAGTGTCATGGTAGTGCTGCCCGGATTCAGCGGCCGCCTGGCACCCATGTTCCCGCGGCCCGACTCCGCGTACTTCCACGCCCTGCGCTACGACACATACCGCCGCCGCGCATTCATTGCCAACATCGCCGGCCCGGCCGCGTTCGTACTCGGCTCGTTCCTGACGAACTGGAGTGATCGTCCCGTATCGAGCGCCCTGCTGATGGGAAGTGCCCTCGCCATCACCGTCTACGGCGGGTACGTGACGAACGTGGCAAACGATGAGCTGAGCCGGACGATCTGGTGGTACAATCGGGAGCTGGTTGAGACCGGGAGGCCGCCCGAGGACTGACTGCGACGAAATCGGGAGCGGGAGTGGGATCGTGTTCGGGAGGGGGAATCGGGTTCGGACGAGCGGGGGGTCAGGTGTCGCCGGCCCTCACCCCTGCAGACGCGGTCCCGATCCCGGTACCGGACACGAGCCCGCTCCCGCTCCCGATTTAGTTCAGGTCGCGGGTCTGTGCTGCAGATCCGACGCGACGTGCCGTCCCGTGTCGCGCGGCGGCGCCGGCGTTTTGGGGGCGGGGGCGCTGGCGAACTGGTCGAGAAAGACGCGCTCGCGCTCACTGATCGAATCGACGCCCGAGGCCTGGACCCGGTCGAGCAGGCGCGTCACCTCGCCGCGGTTGGCCTCGTGGATCCGCTCCATGTCGATGTTCTGCCAGCGGTGCCGCGTCTCGCCGTTGCGCACGATCGGCGACGTATAGTGGGAATTGGGCTGTTCGACCACCCGCTGCCGTGCGCGTGCCCGCAGGGCGCGCCGGAGCGCGACCGAGAACAGGGCCCCGGCGGCTATAACCAGGACGAACCAGGCAAGGCTGCCGTCTTGAAAAAGTGTGCTCATCTCTGATACCAGTCCTGCGGCGCAGGTCCAGGCTCTCCGGCTGCTACCGCTTCCTCCATCCGCAACTACCCCACAGTCGGCGCTATGTCCCCGGGCGTGCCCGCGTTGCTCCATCACGCATTTGGCGCGCCGACTGGTTGAAGACGGCCCGAAGCCTTAGTTTCGCCGTTGCCCGAAGCCCGCTCCCCGTCTGACCGCCACAGAGAGACTCTCATGCTGCCCAAGCTGATCCGGATCACCCCGCCGGCCATGGCCTTTGCACTGATTGTCGCGGCCGCGTTGCCCGCGCCATCCCATGCGCAGAATTCCGCCGGTGCCCAGGCAGCGGCGCCGCCGTCTGCCGCTTCCGTGGATCCGGCGCTGCTCGATGGGCTGGAGTACCGCTACATCGGCCCGACCCGCGGCGGCCGCGTCACAGCCGTGGCCGGCCACGCGACGCAGCCGAACACGTTCTATTTCGGCGGCACCGGCGGCGGCGTGTTCCGGACGACGGACGCCGGCCGGTCGTGGGAGAACATCACCGACGGCCAGATACCGGTCGGCTCGATCGGCGCGATCGAGGTCGCACCGTCGAACGCCTCGATCATCTATGTCGCCACCGGCTCGGCGGCCATTCGCAGCAACGTATCGATCGGCAGGGGCGTGTTCCGCTCCGATGACGCAGGCGCGACCTGGCGCTTCGCGGGACTCGAGAAGGCCGGTGTCATCGGCGACATGGTCGTGCACCCGGCCAATCCCGACGTCGCGTTCGTCGCCGCGGTCGGTAACCCGTTCGGCCCGAATTCCGAGCGCGGCGTATTCCGCACGCGCGACGGCGGCCGTACGTGGGACAAGGTGCTCTTCGTCTCGGACAGCACAGGTGCGGTCGACATCGACATGAATCCCGCCAATCCCGACGAGCTGTACGCGGGCATGTGGCGCGCTGAGCGCAAGCCGTGGACGATCATCAGCGGCGCGCGCGAGGGCGGCATCTACAAAAGCACGGACGGCGGCGATACCTGGACGAAGCTCACGAACGGCCTGCCGAACGAGTACATCGGCAAGAGCAGCGTCAGCATCGCGAGGAGCAATCCCAGCCGCGTGTTCGCGCTGATCGAGGCCGGTGACGGCACGCTGGGCGTGCCAGGCGGCGTGCATGGCGGTCTCTATCGCAGTGACGATTCCGGCGCGACCTGGACCCGCGTCAGCAATCAGGCCGGGCTGCTCAACCGCCCGTTCTACTATACGTACGTCGATGTCGATCCGAAGAACCCGGATGTCGTCTATGTCAACAACGAGACGATGTGGAAGTCGACGGACGGCGGCGCCACGTTCCAGCGCCTGTCGACACCGCACGGCGACAACCACGGGATGTGGATCAATCCGACGAACCCGGACGTGTTCATCCAGTCGAACGACGGCGGCGTGAATGTCACGAACGACGGCGGCCGTACGTGGAGCTCGCAGAACAATCAGCCGACCGCCGAGCTGTACCAGGTCGACGTCGACGACCGCTACCCCTACTGGATCTACGCCGGCCAGCAGGACAACACGACGATCGGCGTGCCGAGCACCGGCGCGGGTGCGCGCGCGGATGACCCGACGAACTGGCGCACCAGCATCGGCGGCTGCGAGACGGGACCCGCAGTGCCGCAGCCCGGCAGCAACGGCCGCATCTTCTTCAGCAACTGCAAGGGCCGTTTCTACCGTTACAGCGAGATCACCGGCCAGGCGACGGAGTACTCCGTCGGCGCCGCCAACATGTACGGCCACAATCCGCGCGACCTGAAGTACCGTTTCCAGCGGGTTGTCCCGATCGTCGTGTCGCCGCACGATCCGAACGTCGTCTATCACGGGTCGCAGTATCTGCACCGCACGACGGACGGCGGTCGCACGTGGGAGACGATCTCGCCTGACCTCACGGCCAACGATCCGCGCGGCCACGTCATCTCGGGCACGCCGATCACCCGCGACATCACGGGAGAGGAATTCTACAGCACGCTGTACACGGTGGCGGAATCGCCTGTGGAGCGCGGCGTGATCTGGACCGGCTCCAACGACGGGCCGATCCACGTGACACGGGACAACGGCGCATCATGGACCGATGTAACACCGCCGGATCTGCCCGGCGGCGGCCGCGTCCAGACGGTGGAGGCATCGCCGCATCGCGCGGGCGGAGCGTACGTGGCCGTGCTGCGTTACATGTTCGACGACTGGACGCCGCACATCTATCGCACGGACGACTACGGCCGCACGTGGACGAAGCTGTCGGGTCCCGCGAGCGGGTTCCCGCAGGATCATCCGACGCGCGTTGTGCGCGAGGATCCGGATCGTGAGGGCCTGCTTTACGCCGGCACTGAGTTCGGTGCGTTCATCTCGTTCGACAACGGCGGCACATGGCAGCCGTTCCAGCAGAACCTGCCGGCGACCGTGATCAGCGACATGAAGGTTTATCGCCAGGACCTGATCGTGGCGACGCAGGGTCGCGGTTTCTGGATCGTCGACAACCTGACACCGCTGCATCAGCTGAGTGACGAGGTCGCGGCCGCGCGCGCCCACCTGTTCACACCGGGCACGGCATATCGTGGTAGCGATGAGCCCGCGCAGATCGACTACCATCTGCGTGACCCGGTGCGGGGAGTCATGACGCTCGACATCGTCGATGCCTCCGGCTCGGTCGTCCGCAGCTTCGCGAATGACACCGCGACGGCGACCCCCGCCGCGCAACGCCCCGGCATGCCGGGTGCACAGGCCGGCCGCTTCGGCGGACCCGGCTCCAGCGCCCGCGGCCTGTCCACCGATGTCGGACTGAACCGATTCGAGTGGGATCTGCGCGCGGCCGCCCCAGGCGGCGGCCGCGGTTCCGGCCCCATGATGCCGCCCGGCCGTTACACCGCGCGGCTCACGGTGCCCGGCTCCCAGCCGCTCACTGCACCGATCGTCGTGGAGGTCGATCCGAGGCTGGCCGCCGACGGCATCACGGCCGCCGACCTGCAGGCCCAGTACGAGCTGGCGACGCGCGTGGCGCAGCTGGTGAGCGACGTCCAGCAGATCCAGACGAACCTGCGTGCCGCGCGCGAGCGCCGGTCCGGCAACAGCCGCGCGCTGGCGCAGATCGATGCGCTCGAGCAGCGCGTCGTCACGCGCAGCGAGCAGGCGTACCCGCAGCCGATGCTCGCTGCGCAGGTGAGCTACCTGAACGGCATCGTGAGCCGCGGCGACAACCGCCCCCATCGCGATGCATACGAGCGCTATGACGAGCTGCGTGAGCAGGTGGATGCCGTGCGGTCCGAGCTCGATCGGATCCGATGAGGGTCGCGCTCGTTCAGCAGCACGCAACGAGGGACAAGCAGGACAACATCGAGCGCGGCCTCGCCAGCCTGGTGGAGGCCGCGCGCGCCGGCGCTTCACTCGTCTGCTATGCCGAGCTCGCCTTCGAGTGGTTTCACCCGCAGAATCCGGCAGCCGGGGATGTCACTTCGCTCGCCGAGCCGCTCGATGGCCCGCTCGTCACCGCGTTCCGCAGGAAGGCGCGCGAACTGGAAGTGGTCGTCGTCCTGAACTTTTTCGAGCTCGATCGTGGTGAGACGTTCGACTCCTCGCCGGTGATCGACGCCGACGGTACTCTGCTCGGCGTCACCCGCATGGTGCACATCACCGATTACGACTGCTTCCACGAGCAGGGCTACTACACCCCAGGCGACAACGGCGCGCCCGTATACCGCACACGCGCGGGTAACATCGGCGTCGCCATCTGTTACGACCGTCATTACCCCGAGTACATGCGCGCCCTCGCCCTCGGCGGCGCCGATCTCGTGGTCATTCCGCAGGCGGGTGCCGTAGGCGAGTGGCCGGAAGGCCTCTACGAGAGCGAGCTTCGCGTCGCCGCATTCCAGAACGGCTACTACACCGCGCTGTGCAATCGCGTGGGCAGGGAGGACCGGCTCGAGTTCGCCGGCGAGTCGTTCGTGTGTGCACCCGACGGCGTCGTGATCGCACGCGCCGCACAGGGCAGCGACGAGATACTGTTAACGGACATCAATTTCGCGCGTAACGCAGAGTCCCACGCGCGTCAGCTCTTCCTCAGGCAGCGCCGACCCGAGCTCTACTGCGACTGGCTTGGCTAGTACGAACCCGGGAGCGGGATCGTGTTCGTGTACGTGTTCGGGTTTTCCCGATCCCGATCCCGGACACGATCCCGCTCCCGTTTTCGTTACTAGTAACGGTAGTGCTCCGGCTTGTATGGCCCATCCACCGGCACACCGATGTAATCGGCCTGCTTCGGCGAAAGCTGCGTGAGCTTCACACCGAGCTTCTCGAGGTGCAGGCGCGCGACCTTCTCGTCGAGGTGCTTCGGCAGTACGTAGACCTTCTTCTCGTAGCGGTCGGAATTGTCCGCCAGCTCGAGCTGTGCCATCACCTGGTTCGTGAAGCTCGCGCTCATCACGAACGACGGGTGACCCGTGGCGCAGCCGAGGTTGAGCAGCCGGCCCTCGGCGAGGATCATGACGCTGTGGCCGTCGGGGAAGCGGAACTCGTCGTACTGCGGCTTGATGTTGATCCGCTCCATCCCATTGATCTTCTTCAGCCCGGCCATGTCGATCTCGTTGTCGAAGTGGCCGATGTTGCCCACGATCGCCTTGTCCTTCATCTGCGACATGTGGCGGGCGGTGATGACGTTCAGGTTCCCGGTCGCCGTGATGAAGACGTCCGCGGTCCCGACCATGTCGTCGAGCGTGGCCACCTGGAAGCCTTCCATGGCTGCCTGGAGGGCGCAGATCGGGTCGATCTCGGTCACCACCACGCGGCACCCCTGCCCGCGCAGCGCCTGGGCGCACCCCTTGCCCACCTCGCCGTAGCCCAGCACCAGCGCAACCTTGCCGCCCAGCATCACGTCGGTCGCCCGGTTGAGGCCGTCGGGCAGCGAGTGGCGGCAGCCGTAGATGTTGTCGAACTTGCTCTTCGTCACCGAGTCGTTGACGTTGATGGCCGGGAAGAGAAGCGTCCCCGGCTCCATCATCTGGTAGAGGCGGTGCACGCCGGTGGTGGTCTCCTCGCTCACGCCCTGGATCCCCTCGGCGATGCGCGTCCAGAGGCCCGGCCGCGCCGCCAGCTCCTCGCGGATCGCGTCGAGGATGACGCCCCACTCCTCGGGTTCCTTCTCGGCGTCGAAGGCCGGGACCTTGCCCGCCTTCTCGTACTCGTAGGCCTTGTGCACGAACAGCGTCGCGTCGCCGCCGTCGTCCACGATCTGGGTCGGCCCGCTGCCGTCGGGCCACACCAGCGCCTCGCGCGTGGACCACCAGTACTCGTCGAGGGTCTCGCCCTTCCACGCGAACACCGGCGTGCCGCGCGGGTTCTCGGGGGTCCCTTTCGTCTCGGCGCGGCCGACGACAACCGCGGCGGCGGCGTGGTCCTGGGTCGAGAAGATGTTGCACGAGACCCAGCGGACATCGGCGCCGAGGTCAACGAGGGTCTCGATGAGGACGGCGGTCTGCACCGTCATGTGGAGGCTGCCCATGATGCGGGCGCCGGCCAGGGGGCGCTGGCCCGCGTGGCGGGCCCGGAGCGCCATGAGGCCGGGCATCTCGTGCTCGGCCAGCCTGATCTCCTTGCGGCCGAACTCGGCCAGGGAGAGGTCCTTCACCTTGAAGGGTTCGCGTCCCGCCTTGCGGGCGGCGTCGAACACGTGGGGGGTCTCAACGGTCAGGCTCATGCGCTACCTCCGAACATCGATCTCGGGAGTCATTTCCCGAAATTACAGAAACGTCTTACAAATTGCTGATCGACCAAATCATCCCGACGAGAATGTCGTCCGCCGGGCGGTGGCCGCGAACAGTCCCGGTCCTTTCACCCCCGGCTCCACGGGCAGGTGGTGCCAGCGCATCCGCTCGAACCCCGCGGCCGCGAGCCAGCGCTCCATTTGCCGCTCGCCGAACCCGAGCCAGACGTGGCCCATCGTCTGGCGATACTCGTCGTGATCGTGAGGAAGCATGTCGGCCACCAGCACCACGCCGCCGGGCCGGATCACGCGTGCCGCCTCGACCAGCACTCGGCCGGGATCGGCGGTGTGGTGCAGGACGAGGACCAAAAGGCCGACGTCGAGCTGCGCGTCGCCCAGCGGCAACCGCTCCAGGGTGCCGGGGCACGTCTCGACGTTCGGGTAATCGCGCAGCCGCGCCCGCGCCGCCTCGAGCATCTCGCCGGACGTATCCACCGCGATCAGCCTGCCCACGAAGGGTGCCAACGCCTCGCTCACCTGGCCGGTGCCGCAGCCCAGGTCCCCCACCACCCAGCCTGGGTCCAGCAGTGCCAGGAGAGGCGGCAGGTGGCTGTCCCGGCCGAAGAGCTCGGCCCGGACGATGTCCCAGCGGTGAGCGGCGGAGGAGAAGAAGGCGGCCGATTTCGATCGCCGCCCAGCGAGCACGCTCCGCAGCCGGGCTTCGTCCTGTGCGGCCTCGGCGGTGCGCGCCACCTGCTCGTTGACCAGCCCCCAGAGCTGCCTGCGGGAGGGTTCGAGGTCGTCCAACGGAAGGCTGTAATAACGGCTGGTGCCCTCGCGGCGGGACGCCACCCACCCCGCGTCGGCCAGCATCCTCAGGTGGCGGCTGACCGTGGACTGCGGCAGCTGGAGCACGTCGCACAGCTCCGACACGGTCAGCTCCTGCCGCGCCAGGACCGCCAGCGTTCGCGCCCGGAAGGCGTCGGCGACAACGGAGAGGTGATCGAGAACGGGGGCGACGCTATTCATCCGTATATCCGGATTTAATGTTACGTCTCTGGGTGCCCCGCCGTCAAGCGGGAGAGAACGGTGGGGTGGTGGGGGCGCAAACGGTGGGGCGCAACGTGTCGCGCCCCACCAATCCGGGGACTACTTGGTCTTGACCCCCAGGGTGGCGGAGCCGCCGCCGGTGGAGGTGACCGTGACGGTGGCGGGAGGCGTGGTGGTCAGGCTGCTGTAGGTGTACAGGTTCTTTTTCGCGTTCCACGTCATCTGGCCGTAACCCTCGACCGTGAGCGTGACGCCAGGCTGGGCGCTGCTCGTCGCGGTGACGGCCAGCGTCCTGGTCCTCTTGGTGTAGGTCGCCGCCGAAATCGTCACCGTCTCCGTGGTTGGCGGGGGAGCGGTGATGGTCAGCGATACGGTGGCCGTGTTGGAGACGAGGTCGCGGGCATCGTGCGCCGTGTAAGCGAAACTGTCGTCCCCGGTGTAGCCGGCTGCCGGGATATACGTGAAGCCGCCGTTGGCGTGCAGCGCCACCGTCCCGTGCACGGGATCGCTCGCGAGCAGTGCCGTGAGGGCGTCGCCGTCCGCGTCGGTGTCGTTTGTCAGGACGCCGGCTGCGGGGACGCTGAGGGTGACGCCCGCCGGCGTGGAGTAGGCGTCATCGACGGCAGTCGGCGGCTGGTTGGGCGTTGGTGTGGTGGCCTGGACCTGCACGCGGATCGTGTGCGAGCGGGTCGTCGTTCCGACGGCACGAACCTCCAGCGAGTGCTCGCCCGCCGCAACCGCCGACGCATTCCAGGTTCCCTGCCAGAGCGCGTGGTTCGACGGGACCCGCGACATCGGCTGCCAGACGGTGCTCGCGTCGATCCTGTACGAGACGCTGGCGACGGTTCCAGCGTCGAACACGAGGGCTCTGACCGGGTTGGTGGCCGAGTTCGGGACGGAATACGCGTAGGGGTTGGGCGCCGACCCGACGTACTTGCTCGCGGGCGCGGTTATCAGGACCACGGGCCAGGTGTTCACCGTCTGGGGGACCGAGCTGACGGCGTTGCAGTCCACGGCGATCACGTTGTAGTGCAGCGAGCTGCTCTTGCCCAGCGAGGTGACGCTGGTGTACCGGATGCCCCCGTTGCCCATGAAACCGGTGTATGAGTTGCCGGTGAACTGCGTGTCGGTGAGATCGTGCGTGTGGCCGTAGTTGTATGCAGAGGCACCGAAGCCGTCGAGCGCGGCGATGAGCTCCTCCTGGCCATAGAACAGCCACGTGTCGTCGGCTGCCCCTGTGTCGGTGACCGGGTGGTGCCCGAAGACGAACGTCAGCGCGGCGTCGGTGTGAGCCTTCAGTTCCTGGTCGATGAACGACAATTCGGCCGCATCGAGGCCGGCGGGGTCGCCGAACGGAAACGAGATGCTGAAGGCCGCCCCGGTGTTGCCGCTGGAGTTGACGCCGAGGAAGTGGTACTTGCCGAAGGGGAACTCCCTCGTCCAGGAGTGCTGGGTCAGCCCCGTCGCGCGCCCCTGAATCGAGTTTGCGCGGTAGTAAGCGAACGTCTTGTCGCTGTACGCGTCGTGGTTCCCGGGCAGGTCGTAGTAGATGTCCGGTCCCACGCCGGCGGCCGCCAGGATCGACTGGTACTCATCCCACTCGGCCTGGTGCGGGCCGTTCGGGATCCCCAGCCAGTTGCCGTTGGTCGAGTCGGTCAGGTCGCCCGTCACGACGACGAACTGGGGGTTGATGACCGACCGCCCGGTGGTGACCAGCCACCGAAGCCTGTCGGCATCGGTTCCGCCTCGAGTGCCGATGTGCAGGTCCGAGGTCTGGATGAACCAGAAGACCTTGTCGGTGTCGGGGAGGTAGCGGGCGCCGCCCGGGCTGCCGGCGTCGACTCCCGGCATGCCGCCGAGCAGCGCGACGGCCACGAGGGCGGCGGCGAGCGCCGCGGCCGCGCTCCGGCAGAGGCGAGGTGTGCGCGGGTGCATGGTCACCTCCCCCTCTCGTCGCCCGGCTCGTGCCGATCGAGCTTCGACAAATACTGATCGAGTTTGGCGAGTGCTTCGGGGTCCGTCGTGCGCGCCTTCGCCGCCAGGAGCCGGTCCCGGGCCTCGGCACGCTGCCCCGCCTCAGCGTAGGCGACAGCCGCCAGGACGCAGGCATCCACGTCGCCCGGCACGAGCGCGCACATCTCGTCGTAATGCCGGGCGGCCCTCGTGAACTGCTTGCGGAGGGTGTAGATCCGCCCAAGGTAGCGGTGCGCGTCCACCGAGCCCGGTGAGGCGCGCAGTTCCGCCTCGAACTCCACGATCGCCAGGTCGAACGCACGCGTCGCCTCCACGTCGCGTTTGCGCGGCGTCAGCTCGTAAAAGGCGCGGTTGAAATGGTCCACGCCGTTCTTGACGTGCTGAGAGCGATTCGCCTGGTTGGACTGAGGCCTCGCCGGGTCGGGTTGGGCTGCCGGCGCGATCAGGAAGACGAGGAGGACCAGGGGCACCAGTCTGAAGACCATCGGCCACCTCCCTCTGGCCGATCACAGTAGCATCGTTTTGGGTCGTCGGGGTCCTGAATTCTGGGTCCCGAGGCGCGCTTCACTTCGATCGGGACGAATCTGCAATTTCCGAAATTCGTCCCGACCGACAACCTGTCACTCGAAGTGCAGCGCCGTGAGGGGATCGACGGCGGCGGCGCGCCGGGCCGGGATGATGCCGGCGGCCAGGGCGACGAGCACGAGGCCGATCGCCGACGCCGCGAGCACGGCCGGGTCGTAGCCCTCCAACTCGTACAGCAGCGACCGCGCCGCGCGGCCGACCACGAGGCCGACCATCAGGCCGATCGCCCCGCCGATCGCGGTCATCCACGCCACCTGTCGCAGCACCATCCCCCGCAGGGTCGCCGGCGCCGCGCCCAGCGCCATGCGCAGGCCGATCTCGCGGGTGCGCTGCGTCACCGAGTAGGCGAGCATGCCGTACAGGCCGACGGCCGCGAGCAGCGTGGCCAGCACGGCGAACGAGGCCGACAGGACCCCCATGAAGCGCTCGAGGAAGACGCTCTGGCGGGCCTGCTCTTCCAGCGTCATCAGGCGCTCGACCGGGAGGTTCGGGTCCAGCCGCGCCACGACCTTGGGGATCGCCGCCAGCACCCGCGACGGCTCCGTCCCCGACCTGACGTAGAAGGTCAGCTCGCCGACCTCCGCGTCCTGCCGGTACGGGCGGAAGAAGAGCGGCAGCGCCTCGTTCCTCACCTCGCTGTACTTGGCGTTGCGAACCAGCCCGATGATCTCGATGTCGAGCTCGCTGCCGCCCACGCCCATCCGCTTCCCGACCGCCTCGCGCCCCAGGTTGTAGCGCCGCGCGAACTCCTCGTTGACGACCGCCACCTTCGGAGTGGTCAGGGCGTCCGCCCGCGTGAACTCCCGCCCGGCGATGAGCGGCGTGCCGGTGGTGCGAAAGTAGCCGGGCCCGATGCTGTTGAACCGGCCGTGCGCCCCCTGGTCGGGCAGCGGCTTGTAGCCCTCCACGCTGACGTCGCTCCCCCAGTTGCTGCCGGCCAGCAGCGGCACCATCGCCGCCGAGACGGACGTGACGCCGGGGATCGCCGCCAGTTCGTCCTCGAGCCGCTCGAACAGGGCCCGCGACCGCTCCGGGGCGTAGCCGTTCAACTCCGGCGAGATCGAGAAGGTGGCCAGGTTCTCGGTGTTGAGGCCAAGGTCGATCCTGTTGATGTTGGTCAGGCTGCGGATGAACAGCCCGGCGGCCACGAGCAGGGCCATCGAGAGCGCGATCTGCGCGGTGGCCAGGGCCGTCCGGAACCG
>DATHUY010000070.1 GCA_035461765.1 Longimicrobiales bacterium | reverse complement strand
GTTGACGCCGAAGACGACGAACGGCATCGCCCAGCGCCGGTAGCCCTTTACATCGATGAGCCAGTAGCACACGGCGAGGAAATGACAGGCCATGCCAGCTGTGAAGATGACGTAGCTGCTGGTCCAGAGGTTCTTGTTGATGGGGAACAGGGGGTGCCACATCAGTCCGAGCACCAGCCCCGCGTTGCCGGCCAGGAACAGGCCGACCGCTTTCGTCGGCGGGTCACGATGCGAGCGCAGCCATGCGCCCGCGAACACGCCCAGCAGTACGGTGCCGACCGCCGGCAGAGTGCTCAGGAGTCCTTCCGGATCCCACGTTCGTGCCTGCGACCACAGGTGGCTCGTGCCGAACACCGCGCGGTCGATATACGCCCCGATATCGAGACCGGGCTCCAGCACCCCTGCGTTCCCACCGGGTACCGGCACGAGCATCATTACGGCCCAATAACCCAGCAGCAGCGCGGCGGCTGCGATCACCTGCCCGTTCCGCCTGAAGTACAGGACGATCGCACTCGCGGCCAGGTAAGCCAGAGCAATGCGCTGCAACACGCCGGGAATGCGCAGATCGGAAAGGTCGAGATAGTCCGGGAATCCGTGCAGTACCAGTCCGAGCGCGAACAGCACAGCGGCGCGGCGGGTGGCGTTCACCATGAGCGCGCGCCGGTCGTCACCACGTTCGGCGCGCGCCCCGAACGAGAACGTCATTGCGACGCCGACGATGAACAGGAAGAACGGGAAGATGAGATCGGTCGGCGTCCAGCCGTGCCAGGGTGCATGCGCGAGTGGCGGATGGATCGCCGACCAGGTGCCCGGATTGTTGACGAGCAGCATTCCGGCAATGGTGACGCCCCGGAACGCGTCGAGCGACAACAGCCGTCCGGCCGCCGGCCCCGCGACCGGGTCGGCAGCCGCGGCGGGCGTAGCCGTACGCTCGGACGTCAGCACGCCCGCCATGCTCAGCGCACCACGCGAACGATCTCCGACCCGGTCTTTCCGCTCATCAGTGCCTCAACTCAGGATCAGTTCGATGCATCGGTCGTGGTTGCGGTCGGCCGTGAGTGCTTCGTGAACCAGTCGCGCAGGTAGAGCTGAGTACGGATAAAGTTCGATGGTTTCGAGCTGGTGCCGTGCCACTCGTCGTTGAAGCGCACCATCGCGGTGGGCACCTTCAGCACCTTCAGCGCCTGGTAGTACTCCTCCGTCTGCGGCATGGGTGTACGCAGGTCGTTGACACCCGTCATCAGCATCGTCGGCGTCTTCACGTTCCCGACGTACATGAGGGGCGAGCGACGCAGATGCTCCGATGGATCCTCCCACGGGTACTTCTCGAAGTTGCGGTACCAGCTCGCACCGTCGGTCGTGCCGACGAAGCTGAGCCAGTTCGTCACCGGACAGTTCGCCGAGGCCGCGGCGAACCTGTCCGTCTGCCCGACGATCCACGATGTCAGTACACCGCCGCCGCTGCAGCCGTAGACGAACATGTTGTCGGTGTCGATGTAGCCCTTCGCGATCACCGCATCCACGCCTGCCATGAGGTCGTCATAGTCCTTGCCCGGATATGCGTTCTTGATCGCGTTGCCGAACGCGCTGCCGTAGCCGGTGCTGCCGCGCGGATTCGTATAGAGCACCACGTATCCGTTCGCGGCGTGTTCCTGCCAGCCGAAGTTGAACCCGACATTGTACATCGAGTGCGGCCCGCCATGGATGGACAGCATGAGCGGGTACTTCCGGGCTGCCGTGAAGTCCGGCGGCTTGACGATCCAGCCCTGGATCTCGAGACCGTCCGCCGATGTGTACCAGATCTCCTCTACAGCGCCCAGTCGCTTGCCCGCGAGCACATCGGCGTTCACGGACGTGAGCTGACGCATGTCGTCGGGCCGGCGCAGGTCGAACGCCACGATGTCACCCGGCTGATCGGGCGCCGACAGCGTCCCGACTGCGGTGCCGTTGCGCCCGATGTCCGTCACGGACAGCATGTGCGCGCCGCGAGTGACCTCCCGCACGTCACCTCGCGTGCTCGCGAAATAGAGATTCTGCGACCCGCGATCCTGAACGGTGAAGTAGATGCCGCTGTTGTCGGCCGCCCACTCGAGCGGACGCGGCGAGCGGTCCAGCGATTCCGTCAGCACGCGCGCGTTCGAGCCGTCGACGTTCATGACATACAGCCGCGAGTCCACCCACGTGTCCGTGGTCATGTCGTAGCCCGTGTAGGCGATCATGCGGCCGTCGGGCGACACGATCGGGTTGCTGTCCGGCCCGCTTCGCGTCGTCAGCTGGCGGATCACGCCCGTACCGATGTCGACAGCGTAGATGTCCGATTCGCGCCAGGCGTACTCGGCGTCCTCCGTGCGCGGCCCGCCCGAGAAGACGAGTGTGCGCCCGTCCGGCGTGAACGAGGGCTCGCCGTGATCGAAGTCGCCGGTCGTCACCTGCCGCGGTGTGCCGCCGTCCGCGGGCACGATGAAGATGTGCATGTACCCGTCCGCCGTGAATCCGACACGGTCGCGGCGGTAGCTGAGCTTCTCCACGACCCGCGGCGCTTCCGTCCACTTCGCGCCCTTCGGCCGGAACTGCGAGACCTGCCCTTCCACCTTCCAGCCCGCATTGGCCGGCACACGCATCCGGAACGCCAGTGCGCTGCCGTCCGGCGACCACACCAGGTCCGACGGCGACTCCGTGATCCGCGTGATCTGCGTCGCCGGCCC
>DATHUY010000069.1 GCA_035461765.1 Longimicrobiales bacterium | reverse complement strand
GAGCGAAGGATTGCTTCGTGCACCACACCGCCATCCAGGCGGAAGGCTTCAAGTCGCTGGCCGAAGGCGACCGCGTCGAGTTCGACATGATCGAGGAGCCGAAGGGCCCCAAGGCACAGAACGTCAGTCGCGTGTCGTAAGACGGTCGGGCTTCGGCCTGATCTGTCGGCAACGGCTCGGCCCACAAGGCCGGGCCGTTGTGCATCGTGCGCATCCGGGTGTTGTCGCCGGAGGCGCCGTCAGCCCCTCGGCCGCACGAATTCGATGAAGGGCGGGTACGTGCGCAGCGGGTCGAAGTCGGGTTCGACGTGGAGCGGCCGCCACAGGTACATGCCCTCGCGGTAGGAACGCTCGAGCAGCCGGACGGCCTCATCGCGGCGGCCGAGCACCGCCGCGATGCGCGCACGCCACCATGTGTTGACGCCGCGCAGGTACGGTCGGTCCAGCAGTGCGAGCCGGTCTGCCACAGCCATCGCTTCGGCCGTATCACCGCGCCGTGCCGCGATGACGCCGAGCAGAGCCTGTGTCTGGAATGACGCAGGGAACTCCGCGAGATGCTCGCGGCTCAGCCGCTCGGCGTCGGCGTATTCGCCGAGGTAGTAGTGGGCGGCGGCACGCTCGCGCGCGCTGCCGGTCAGATTCCACGGCGTCGGCGCATATTCCAGGCTCCGGCGGATGAGCGCGTCGCCGGCCTGGATCTCACCGTGCGCGCGCAGCTCCAGCCCGGTGTCGAGCAGGACATCTGCCGGGACCGTTCCCACATCCATCTCCCCGGCCAGCAGGCGCTCGAGCGAGCGTGCGCGTCCGAGCGCGGCGAGCGCGCGAGCCTCCAGCCGCAGCGCGGCCGCATCGCCGGGGAACAGCTCGCGCGCACGGCGTGCAACGCGAAGCTCATTGCGGTGCTCGCCGAGGCGGTGGTAGGCCTCCGCGAAGTCCCGCCAGTAGAGGAACCAGCCGCGCAGGTCACCGCGCTCCGGATCGAGGTCTCTTGCGACACGCACCGACTCGCGTGGCCGGTTGACCCACAGCGCGGAGTTGGCGAGCCCCCAGTGCGGGAGCGTGCCCGGTGCGTACTCGGGCGCGCGCCGGTGCGCCCGATAGCCCGCCTCGTGGTCGCCGCGGACGAGCGCATTGAGCAGGTCGAAACCCATGCGATTGACGGGTGTCGTCAGCTGCGGTCGCTCACCGATCCTGTCGAGGATCGAATCCACCGCGGCGAGATTGCCGAGATTCACGTGCGCGAGACCGGCCATGAGCAGCGCGGGCGTGAACGTGGAATCTATTCGCGCCGCCTCCGTGAACCGCTCGATCGCCGCTGGCCAGTGCCGCTCGATGAACAGCTCCAGACCGAGGGCGAATGCGCGGTACGCCTCGAAAGGTGGCGGTGTACTCTCCCACTCCGCGATTTCCCGTCCACTCGGAAGCAGATGCGGCGCGAGCACGGTGAGCAGCTGTTCGCGCAGTGCGACGATCCCGGCAAGCGGCGCATCGACATGGGTCGCGACGGGGCCTGCTGCACCGATGACATCGCCAGCCGTCATGTCCATGATCTGTGCGTGCAGGTACAACGAGTCGCGCTGCACGTAGTACGCGCCGGTAACCACGATGCCGGCGCCCGTCTCCATCGCGAGCAGGCGCGTGCGCGCCGTGGAATCGCTCCGTTGCTCGCTCACGACATAGCGTGATGCCGCGAGTGCCGCCGTCACCGGCACGACGTCCGGCAGGCCGGCTCGAGTGATGTCACCGATGATCAGATCGGCGGCGATGCTGCCGACCGGATCGAGCGCTGCATCGCCGGACCGGTTCTCGAGTGGTGGCACGAGCACGCGCTGCGGGTCGAGCGCCCGGTCTCGGCCGCCGATCGCTGCCGCGGCATAGATCGCGGCCGCGAGGATGGCGATCGCGCCGAGGACCGCTGCCACCCGCCGGCGCAAACGCGCCGTCGTCATAATTGTTGCCGCGCCGGGGCGTCCCCGGGTCCCGCCGTCCGCCGGCGCGCGCAGTGAGCTCAATGCGTCGCCGCTACTGGCCGCAGCCAACGCAGCGAGCAGGGCATCGCCGTCGGCATACCGCTGCGCAGGATCCTTCGCCAGACACGTCTCGACAATCAGTGCAACGGCAGGCGGTGTGTCGGGGCGGAGCTGATCAATGGCGGCCGGCTCGTCGTTCCGGATGCCATAGATGACCGCCCCATCATTATCGCCGGCAAACGGGCGCCTGCCCGCGAGCATCTCGTAGAGCACGACCCCGAAGCTCCACACATCCGTGCGCGCGTCGATATCGGTGGAGCGCGTCTGCTCGGGGCTCATGTAGGCAACCGTTCCAAGCGTCGTGCCCTGTCCCGTGAGGTCGCTGTCCGGACTCTTGGCGATGCCGAAATCCAGCAGCTTCACAGTGCCGTCGGGCGTGATGATGATGTTCGAGGGTTTCACATCGCGGTGGATGATGCCGGCGCGATGTGCGACGGCGAGCGCTGCAGTGACCTGGCGGCCGATCGCGAGCACGTCGTCCATTGGCAACGGTCCGACGGCCACGCGCGACTTCAGAGTGTCACCGTCGTACCATGCGAACGCGATGAACTGCCGGCCATCATGTTCGCCGATGTCGTAGACGACGCCGATGTTCGCGTGATCCAGTGCCGACGCACTCCGCGCTTCCGCCAGCATCCGCGCCCGAGCGTTGTCGTCGCGCGATATTGTGACGGGGAGGAACTTGAGTGCGGCGAACCGGCCGAGCCGCGGGTCGTGTGCGCGGTAGACGACGCCCATGCCACCATCGGCGACGCGTTCGAGGACGTCGTAGTGCCCGACACGCGTGCCGATCAGTGCGTCGCCGGCCGCTGCCGTCAGCGCGGGGCTGATCACACGCGCGGACATGTCCTCGAACCAGCCGGTGGACGCGTCGTACGCCTCGACGAGCGACGTGATCTCATCCAGCAGCTCGTCATCTCCCGCGCAGGAGCGGGCCAGGAACGCCGCGCGGTCGGCAGGCTCGTGTGCGAGCGCCTGCTCGAGCAGCGTCGCCAGTCTCTCGCGTCGTGCGTCGCCGCTCATTGCTGCATCTCACGGAACAGCCATGCGCGCGCGAGCGCCCAGTCGCGCTTTACCGTCGCCGGCGAGAGGTCCATCGCGGCAGCCGTGTCGGCGATGGACATGTCGCCGAAGAACCGGCATTCGACCATCCGGCTGAGGCGGGGATCGACCTGCTCGAGCCGTTCGAGCGCCGACTCGAGACTGGCCAGTGCGTCCGCCTGCTCATCGGACAGGTCGAAGGGCATCGCGGTGCCGGGCACCGCATCGAGCGGGACCTGCTGGAGATCACCGCCGCGCTTCAGCCGCCGTCGCGCGCGCGAGTAGTTACACAGAATGTGTCGCATGGCCTTGCCGGCCACGGCGAGGAAGTGTGCGCGCGACTTCGCGCCGGGTCGCTCCACGCCGACCAGCTTCACATACGCCTCGTGCACCAGCGCGGTCGTGTTCAGCGTCTCATCTCCGTGCCAGCGCTGTCTGTGCGCGTGCGCGATGACGCGCAGCTCCTCGTAAACGATCGGAAACAGGCGGTCCAGCGCTGCGCTGTCACCGGCCTGGAGCTGCTCGAGAAGATGCGTGACTGTACGGGCTTCCGTGCGTGGCATCGGCGGAGAAGCGCAGTCGGAAGGAGCGGGGATGAGCCAGATTCACGCCGGCCGGTGTGATGGATGATGACGGGCCCGCGGCCGGCGGGCAAGCATTTCATCTCATTCCGGAGGCTCACCATGCGGTATGCTCTCATCCTCACGATCCCGTTCGCGACGCTGCTCCCCGCGTGCGCACAGGACGATCCGCTCGCGACCGAGGCGTCCTCCGTGGTGTCGCAGGCCGTCGCTGTGCCGGACATCAGCGGTGTGTGGAACTACAGCGAGACCACGTTCCTCGTGCTCAGGCCGGAGGATGACGTGCTCCACCTCACGTGCAGCAGCCCGAACGGCGAGCTGACGATCAGTCAGACCGGCTCGACGTTCACGGGCACGCTTACGTACGAGACGGGCGCGTGCGAGATGAAGGGCGGACAGCCCGTGCCCACGCCGTGGGCGCTGCCCTACCACGCGACGCTTTCCGGGCGTATCACCGGCAACGCGCTGCACATCGATCAGTACGATGCGCCGCCCGCCCCGCCGGTGCACTGCCCGAAGAGTGGAACGATCAGTCTGGAGAACGGAGTCCCGGTCGCACTGACGACGAAAGGTCGCTGCGATCTGTCCGGCGTGCCGTTCAAGCCGGCGATCGCAACGAATGAGGGGAGGGCGGTGCGTTAGGAATCACGAGTGCGGATTCGACGCAGCGCCACGGTGAATCAGGCTGAGGCCCTGTCCGTCAGCAATGGCCCGGCCCGGAAGGCTGGGCCATTGCACATCCTGCGCATTCCACATGGGTATGACCTGCAGGCCTCATCGAGCCGGGCCACGGCTCACCGCACGATTCGATACGCGCGCACGGATTCGACATCGAGCGTGTCGGTGAAGACTCCCCAGATGCGACCGTCGCGAATGGCGTCGGGTGCAAAGCCTTCGGGCGTGCGCAACGTCGCGGTGATCACGCCGGCGTTATCGAACACGAGCCAGCGCTGCTGGCGCGTGCGACGCACCGGCCGCAGTGCCTCGGGTCCCTCGCCGGCGTGTCGAAGTGGCCAGATGCCGATCGGTCCGGCGTACTCGCCGACCAGAACGTCGCCTTCGTCGCTGGTGAGGATGCCGGTGTAAGCCGGGAAGAGTTCGCGGCGAGGGGTAGCATCGACGAGCTCCCGTATGGGCGGTGGCGCGTTCTCGACCATCGCTGTCCATTCGTCGAGCCAGTCGCCGCCCACCGTGCGGTCGCGATCCGGCCAGCGGACGATGCGGATCGGGGACCCGTCGTTCCCGAAGACGCGGATCTGTGTCAGATCTCCGGTGCCCGTGACGAGCACCTCACCCGACGTGGCGGCGTCGGTCCGGGCGCCGAATGGCAGCGGGAGCGAGCCGGCCGGGCCGCCGTGAACCATCTCCATCCCCGGCATCTCGCCGAACTGCGCGAGTGCGTTTCCACTGGTCGAGATACGTATGGAAGGCAGTGTTGGCCGGCTGATCCCCGGCGCCGGGTCCGGTGCCACCGCACCCTCGCCGAAGATGACGAAGGCCCGGGGTCCCGACGCGAGGAGGTGAGTGAAGCCGCTCGCGGTGCTCATCGATGGCGCGGCGCGCGTCGAGACTGGTGCGAGGTCGCTGACGTCGATCTCGCGCACGTAGCGACCGCTCGTCTCGAAGATCGAGATGCGCCGGCGGTCTGCATCCCAGACCGCGACGGAGTCGCCCGTGAACGGCACGATGGAGGCGACGCTCGCGAACTCGCCAGGTCCGGCACCGGCCCGACCGAGTGTCGTGGTGAGCGTGCCATCGCTGCCGAACACATGCACCTGCGGCGGTGTGTTCACTGCGACTGCGACACGCCCATCGTCGAGCGGCGCGACGTCGGTGACATGATAGAGCGGCGTGGCGGGATCGACGCCCCCACCGACTTCGACGACCGGATCGTGTGAAAGTGTCCAGGTCCCTGCCGCCTCGATGCTGCCCGGCAGGTTCTCGACTATGCGGATTCCCGCGCTGTCGCGCACTGCGACGTCGCTCTTTCGCGCATCGCCGGCGCAGCCCATCAATGTTGCAATGATCAACAGGAGGATCGCGAAGACCGGCACCGCATAGGTCGGCCCGCCGGTCTTCCTCATGCCCTCGCGGATGCGGCGCTTCGGATTCATCTGTTTCATCACGTTGCGCTCCCTTCGACCATGAGGCGGCACAGCCCTGGCCGGCAAGGAGCGCACCGGTGCAACCCGGCGGGGTCGACGCAGGGCGTCCAGCGTCCGCCCTCGGGACCGAGTCTTACTCGCGCAGGGCGCGCACCGGATCGCGTCCGATCGCGCGGCGGGCGGGCACCCATGCGGCGAGAGCCGCGACCAGCAGCACGAGCGCGGCGAGCTGTGCGTACACGACGGGCTCGATCGCGGACGTGCCGTACAGCATGTGACGGAGCAGTGTCGCGAACGCGGCGGCGCCGGCGATGCCGATGAGCACGCCGGGCACGACGAGGCGGAGTCCGTGCGCGACGATCATGCGGATGATGTCGGCGGGGCGCGCGCCGAGCGCGAGGCGGACGCCGATCTCGCGCGTGCGCATGCCGGTCCAGTAGGTGATGAGGCCGTAGATGCCGACGGTCGCGAGCAGGAACGCGAACAGCGCGACCAGTCCGACGATGAGCAGGTAGAGCCGTCGCTCGGCGAGCGTCGCATTCACCAGGCGCTCCATCGTGCCGGCGCTGTAGACCGTCTGCTGCGGATCGACCTCCCACAGCGCGGCGTGAAGTGCGGGCTGCATGGCTGCGGCCGGTCGTGCGGTCGCGACGACGAACGTCATGGAGCCGGTGCCCTGTTGCGCGTGCGGCACGAACAGCTCGGGCTGCGGCTCGGTGTCGAAGCCGGACGTGCGCGAGTCACCGACGATGCCGACGATCTCGCGCTCGACAGGTGCTGCCATGACACCGATGGTGATGCGGCTGCCGATCGCGTTCCCATCGGGGAAGTACGTGCGTGCGAGCGCCTCGTTGACGACGGCGACCTGCGGTGCGTCCGTGCGGTCCTGCGTCGTGAACTCGCGTCCGGCGATGACGGGGATCTGCATGGTCGCGAACCAGCCGGGTGTCGCGATCGTGGTGAACACGCGTCGGTCGTCGTCGGCCGCCTGTGCGGCGGCGTCGTGCAGACGCAGGTGACCGCGCGCGGTGATGGCGCTCAGGTGGAACGGCAGCGCGGATGTCCCGGCGACGGACGTCACGCCGGGCACGGCGGCGAGGCGTTCGAGGATCTGCGTGACGCGCAGCGTGCGCTCGCCGTGCGTGGGATTGCGGTCCCACAGGAACGTCTGGAGGAACGCGCGGTCCTCGTGCGCGAAGCCGAGGTCGTTGGCCGTCAGGCGCGCGAAGCTGTGCGCGAGGAGACCGGCGCCGATGAGCAGCACCATCGCGATCGCGACGCCCGCGCTGACGAGTGTCGCACGCAGCCGCTGCCGGTGCGGCGCCAGGCCGCCGGTGCCACGCAGCACAGGCATCAGGTCGGGGCGGGACAGTCCGATCGTGGGCAGTGTCGCGAACAGGAGCGCGGCGAGGCCGGTGATGCCGGTGAGGTAGGCGATGCTCCGCCAGTCGAGTGTGATGCCGGCGATGCCAAGGAAGTCTGCCTGCTGGTCCAGGCCGGAGCCATCGAACGTGATCGCTGCGCCGGGCACGTACATGCCGACGGCGCGCAATGTGATCGCTGCGACGGCGACACCGACGACCGCGCCGAGCATCGCTAGCACGGCGCTCTCGGTCGCCATCTGCCGTACGAGTCGGCCGCGCCCGGCGCCGAGCGCGGAGCGCACGGAGAGCTCGCGCTGCCGTTCCGCGCCGCGCGCGAGCAGCAGATTGGCGAGGTTGGTGCAGGCGATGAGGAGCAGGAGGCCGACCGCGACGGCGAGGCTCACGAGAGCGGGGCGCAGGCTGCCGACGACGTGTTCGCGCAGCGGCAGCAGCGCGACGCCGCGCCGCGCGTTCGTCTGCGGATGTTCGGCGGCGAGCTGTCGCGCGATCGCGTCCAGCTCCGCCTGCGCCTGTGCGCGCGTAGCGCCCGCACGCAGTCGCGCGACGACGGGCAGGTAGGACGAGCGACGGTCGTTCACATCCGCCGGCGTGATGTATTTCGGCGTCCAGATGTCGACCGGGTCGGGGTAGAGCTGGCGCACCGGCAGCACGCCGATGATCTCCGCGGCGCCCTCGTCGAGCCGGATCCGCCGGCCGATCACGTCCGTCGCACCGCCGTAACGTCGCTGCCAGTAAGCCTCGGAGATCAGCGCGACGCGCGGCTCGGGCGAGTCGTGCTCCGCCGCATCGAACACGCGGCCGAGCAGCGGTTGCACGCCGAGCGCGGCGAACCAGTCGCCCGCGACGCGCGCCGCGCGAACGGACTCCGGCGGGCCGTCGTCGGTGAACACGTCGTACGCGTACCACTCGACTGCGCCCATCGCATCGAACAGCGTCGCGCGCTCGCGCCAGTCCAGGAAGTTGCCCGTCGACCCCTCGAGCCGCGGCGTCGCTGCCTGCGGGTCGGTCTCCCACACCGTCATCACGCGCTCGACGTCGGGGAAGGGCAGCGGCCGCAGCAGCAGGTGATCGATCACCGCGAAGATGGCCGCGTTCGCGCCGATGCCGAGGCCGAGCGTCGCGACCGCAACGAGTGCGAACGCGGGGCGGCGTGCGAGCTGACGGACGCCGAGGCGGGCGTCCTGCACGATCTCGCCGAGCTGCTCCCGGCGGCCGTGACGCCGCTGGCGGCGGAGGTCGGCGCTGGTGCAGACGTCGCGCGTGTGCGCGATGTCACCGAAGCGGCGGCGCGCCTCCGCGCGTGCATCCGCGGGCGCGTAGCCCTGTCGCTCGAGCTCGGCGGCGCGCGCTTCCAGGTGGTATGCGATCTCGGCGTTCACGTCGTCGATCACCTCGCGTCGCGAGCGCCACGGAAAGATCGACCGGCTTGCGGCACGCGGCGCGGCGTCGCGGGTGTCGGCGTGCTCGTCGCGTCGCCCGCCGGAGGTCATGTCGCGGCCTCCGGCTGGAGTACGGCGAAGACAGCTTCGGCGTAACGGAGCCAGTCGGCGGTCTCCTCCTCCAGCCGCCGCCGCCCCGCGCGCGTGAGCCGATAGAACTTCGCGCGCTTCCCGCTGTCCGCGTGTCCCCACTCCGATTCGACCCAGTCGCGCTCCTCCATCCGGTGCAGCGATTGGTACAGCGCGCCGTCATCGATGCTGAGCGCGCCGCCGGTCAGTTCTTCGATACGCGCGACGACGCCGTAGCCGTGGAGCGATCCACTGGCGAGCGTCTTCAGGATGAGGACGTCGAGGGTACCGCGGAGCAGGGTGGTC
>DATHUY010000068.1 GCA_035461765.1 Longimicrobiales bacterium | reverse complement strand
CAGCTCCCATGGACCAGCCCGATTTGAGCGACGCTCCCTGAAACGCCTCGAGGCCCGGCCTCTCAGGAAACGGGCGCGTAAGGGTTACTTACGCAGCCAGTGCCAGTTGATTGTTGGCAGTTGTGACTGTTGTCGCTGATTAACGAGGTAACGACCACCTCGGCACGCTGCTTCGACTTCACCAAACACGTCGAATCCGGATCGGCCCCGGTACTCCAAATGTAGCGGAATCGCCGGCGGAGTCAACCCGTGGGTACGCTTGATACGGGTACATCTGTGCGGTCGCGGAAGGAGTTCGCGCCGACCACGCCGGAGGCCTGCCCACCGAAATGACCAGCCGACGCACGAGCGTCTCGCCACTGGAGTGTTGAGCGCACATGCGACGCACAACGTTCCGCTGCGCTCGATTGCGGCAGGACCACTGGTTAATTCAGGGCGCATGGAGCGCCGAATCGTCCGATCAGTCGATCCGGCGCCGGCGAATGGTCGTTTGGATGCGCCGGCACCGGCCCAGGACACCGGCCGCATCACGAGCACGGGGCAGCAGCCACATCATCAGGCCCGCAAGCAGCGGCACTCTGGCGGCGCACGACCTACCGCCGCGCGCTCCTGTCGTCCGCCAGGTCCTGCAAGTCTGATGCGGTCAACCTCTCGCGGCCACCACGCGGTTCCGCCCCTCGGCCTTCGCCTGATACAGGGCCGCGTCCGCGCTGCGCACGAGATCGGCGGGCAGAGCGACGCGATCGGGACAGGCGGAAACGCCGATGGACGCGCGCACGGGAACCGGCCGTCCCCTGAAGTCGATATCGGACGCGGCTACGGTGGCGCGGATACGCTCGGCGACGTCGAGTGCGCTGGCGATGTCGGTCTCCGGCAGCAGTACGACGAATTCCTCGCCGCCGAAGCGTGCGGCGGTGTCGATGTCGCGTATGCTCGCCTCGATGATGCGTGCGGTGCGGCAGAGTACATCGTCGCCGGCCTCATGGCCGAACTGATCGTTGATGCTCTTGAAGTGGTCGAGATCGATGACCAGGAGCGAGAGCGGCCGACCGTAGCGGGCGAACCGAACGGTCTCGGCGGTGAACACCTCGTCGAAAGCGCGGCGATTGCGGAGCTGGGTGAGCGGATCGCGAGCGGCGGTTTCGCGCATGCGATCGAGCTCCCGCGCCTGCTCGATGTGGAGAGCGATCTGCGGCGCGAGCAGAGGCAGCAGCTCGAGGCCATCCGGGTCGAGCACCAGGGAGCGGGCCGACCAGACGGCGAGCACGCCGTTGACGCCGGTGGCGCTGTGGAGTGGCAGCGCGGCCATGGATCGCGGCCGGTGCATCCAGCGTTCGTTCTCGTTTGCGAGTGACGTCTTCCCAAGCGACCAGGTCCCGCCGTCGCGTACGACCATCGTATTCGCGCGGATTGCGAGCGCGAGCTCGGAGGCGGGCGGGGCGAATGAGTCCCCGGGGCGGGGACCGCCGTCGGTGCCGGACGCGGAGATGATGCGCCCTGCTTCCCCGGCCCAGACGCCGATCGCGGCACCCGTTGCATCGGTGATCTCGACGGCCGTCTCGCAGAGACTGGCGGCGAGCGTCTCCAGGCCCGCATCGGCCGGCATGCCCTTGAGTCCATCGAGGAGTCTCTCCACGCGTCGGCGTCCTGCAGCGGCCGTCGAGCGGGCCTCCTGGACGGAGATGAGACCACGGACATAGACAGCGGCCTGCTCGAACGTCGCATCGTCGACGGGCAGATGTGCAGGGTCGAATCCGTAGGTGACCAGGAGACCGTGTTCCTCGGTCTGACGGAGGCGGTCGGCGACGACGAGGCTTCCCTGCTCCGCCCACCGGGGTGGAGGATCGAGCCGCATCCGGATACCCTGGTCCCAGACCCATCCGAGCGGATCACCCGGGAGCCGGACGGTCTGTCCCGCGCGTCCGCGTGCAGCGGCCCGCGCGCGCGCCACGCCGCGATAGACTTCGACGTCCCATAGCAGCACCTGCTGCGCGCCGATCTGCTCGGCGAGCGCGCCGAGCGAGCGCGTGAGGTCCGCGAGCTCCTGCGCGGCCGCCGGAGCCTCCGCCACACGGCCGCGACGCGCCTGCGCCAGGATGCGATCGAGCTCACCGAGACGCGTGCTGGCAGCGAGAGCCTCGCGACGCCACAGCCATCCCGGGATGGTCGCGCCGGCCAGGACGAGTCCGCCGATGATCCCGCGCATGGCACCGCCACCGAACAGGGTCTCGAAGCCGGACAGGATCAGAGCGGCGACCAGCGGTGCAATCAGTTCGGGCGGACGCGCCGCATGGCGCACCAGCACGACCAGCAGCGGGACGAGCGGGAGCAGGAATGGCGATGTCGCGCCTCCTGTGAAGAGGCTGACGCCGAGCAGGCCGAGTGCGACGGCGGCCAGCCCGAGGCGCGCGCGGTCGGTCAGCTCGACCGGCGGACGAGCCGGAGGATTCGCGTTGCTGCGCACGCTGCACCGAAGCCGTTGTCGATGTTCACCACGGTGATCCCGGCCGCGCAGCTGTTCAGCATGGCGAGGAGCGCGGCGAGGCCGCCGAACGAGGCGCCATAGCCGACGCTCGTCGGCACGGCAACAATCGGCGCGCCGGTCAGGCCGCCGACAACGGATGGCAGGGCGCCCTCCATTCCGGCGACGACGATCGTGACGCCGGCCTCCTGCAGCTGATGACCGTCGTTCAGAAGGCGGTGGATGCCGGCTACGCCGACGTCGTACAGACGCTTGACGGGGTGTCCAAACGCGCGGGCGGTGACCGCCGCCTCCTCGGCCACGGGCAGGTCGGATGTGCCCGCACTCAGCACCAGCACGGCCGGGCCGGTCGGCTCGGGAGCATCGGCGGACTCCAGCCACACAGTGCGGCCGAGGGCGTTGACGCTGGCGGCCGGGAACGCCGCGGCGAGGGCGTCCTGCGTGGCCGCATCCGCTCGCGTTGCGAGAAAACTGCCATCGCGTGCGGCGAGCCGGCCGCAGATTTCGACGGTCTGCCCGGCGGTCTTGCCCTGACAGAAGACCACTTCGGCAAAGCCGACGCGGAGCGCGCGATGGTGGTCGAGGCGTGCGAACGCATCGGTGCCGCCGACCTGCTCGACCGGCAGCCATGACAGCCGTTCCAGTGCGGTCGCGGGCGAGGCATCGCCGGCGGCGACGGACTCGAGCAGTCGCAGCAGGGTCTCGGGCGTCATGCGCCCGGGACGCTTCGCGGATTCACGACGGAGCGCCTCTCTGCCATCACGCTGCGGCCGGCGCCAGTGCCGCTTCCAGGTAGCCCTCGAGAATGCGCTCGGCATCGATCAGCGTCGTGACGCCGAACAGCTCCTCGCGCAGCGCCTTGCCGTTCGGCAGACCCTTCGTATACCACCCGAGGTGCTTGCGGAACTCGCGCATCGCGTACTCCTCGCTCAGCGCCTCGCCCGCGCGCTCCGCCGCCACCTCGTGCTTGAAGGCGATCGCGTTGCGGGCGTGCTCGAGGACGATCGCGAACCGCTCCGCCACCTCGGGCGCGGCCGGCACCGGCCGTCCCTCCAGTGCTGCGCGCGCCTGCGTGAAGATCCACGGTGCACCGTGCGATCCGCGGGCAATCATGATGCCTGCGCAGCCCGTGTGATCCCTCATCCGCCGCGCATCCTCGCCCGTCCACACATCCCCGTTACCGATCACGGGGATGTCGAGCGCATCGACCACGGCGGCGATCTCGTCCCAGTTCGCGTGCCCGGCGTACATCTGCGTGCGCGAGCGCGCGTGCAGGGTCAGGACGCGGGCACCGGCGTCCTGGCAGCGGAGTCCGATCTCCACGGGATTGCGCTGCTCGTCGTTCCAGCCGCTGCGGACCTTCACCGTCGTGGGAATGGTGATGGAGCGCGCGACCGCGCGGATGATGTCCTGCACGAGATCGAGATCGCGCAGGCAGCCGGACCCGCCGTTGCGCGAGACCACCTTCTTGACCGGACAGCCGAAATTGATGTCGAGGAAGTCCGGCTCGTACGTCTGCTCGACCAGGGCGGCGGCCTCCGCCATGGCCTGCGGATCGGCTCCGAAGATCTGCACGCCGATCGGTCGCTCCTCGTCATCGAAGCGCAGGTACTCATGTGTGCGCTCGCTGCCGCGCCGGAGCCCCTCGGCACTCACGAACTCACTCACCACGACGTCCGCCCCGAACCGGCGGCACAGCCGTCGGAACGGGGATTCGCTCACACCTGCCTGCGGGGCCAGATAGAGCGGCACGGAATCATCGCGAAGACGCGCCATCAGCTTGTCGAACATGCCCTTGAAGCTAACGGCGCTCCGACGCGCGATCAATTGCATTCCGCCGTTTTGACACCTATGCGCACCGCCTTTATGTTGTGCACCGCCCGACCCGCAGGTGGCGGCGTCGGGGACCTGGAGGCATACATGGAATTGCGTGAATTTTTCGATAGAGAAGCCGTCGCCCTCGATATCCGCGGGGAGACGAAGGATGAGATCCTCAAGGAGCTGATCGCGCTGCTCAGGCTCGATGAGAAGAGCGAAGGTATCCTTTTCAAGATGCTCAAGCGCCGGGAGAACCTCGGGTCGACGGGCATCGGCCGCGGCATTGCGATCCCCCACTGCCGCTCGCTCGTGGTCAACAGGCTCCGCGTCGCGTTCGGACGCCGCACCAATGGCGTTGAGTACAACGCCATCGACAACCAGCCCGTCAACAACTTCTTCCTGATCGTCGCGCCGCCGCTCGAGGTCAGCAATCAGTACCTGCCGGTGCTGGGCAAGCTCGCGCAGTTCGCGAAGGACCCGGAGATCACGCGGCGGCTCGCCGAGCTGGACTCGCCTGACGAGTTCCTCTCACTCCTCGAAGAGAAGGCCCAGTAGGAAGAAGGCGCAGCATGCATCCCCAGTTGGAAATTCTCCTCCAGATCCAGGACCTGAAGTCGCAGCGCCGCGAGCTGCGCGAGAACGAGAGCGGTCGGGAGATGGAGGAGCAGGAGTTCAACATCAATATCGACGATGCGATAGGTCAGCTCGACGCCCGCATCGACGAGCTCAAGGAAGATCTGCCGCCCCAGGTACGTGGCCGGCTCGACAGGTTCGCGAAGACCGGTGGTCGTGCCGTCGTCCCCATGATCAACGGGATCTGCTACGGCTGCTTCACCGCCGTGGCGACCGGCTCCGTTGCGGACCTGGGCCGTAACGACAACGTCAACTATTGCGAAAGCTGCGGCCGGTTCCTCTACGTGGTACCCGGCTGATCCCACCGGCCCTGGCACCGGCGCCCCGTCGACAGGGCGCCGGTCAGCCTTCCCGCAACGTCCTGCTCTCGCCCGCCCGCATCGTGACACCACTCCTGTCATAATGCTCCAGAAGCGGTATCAGATTCCGTCGCGTGAGCTGTAGAACTTCCTTGAAGTCAGCAATACCAAGTGGCTTACCGACAGGCAGTTGCGTCCTTACGGCAAGGACGCTGTCGGAGACCGCGCGCGCACTGATCAGCCGCGTGGCCGACAGCCGCAACAGCGTCCCACCCCGCTCCAGGAATCGGATCAGGACCGGCAGATCCGCCCGACCCGCGAGGTCCGCGGGGAGGTCTCCGAGCTCCGGTGCGTCGAGGCCTGCTGCCTCGTAGAAACCGGCCAGGCGCTCCATGGCGACCAGCGCCTCGCCGACGGGTGCCGCGGCGTGGCCGGGCATCGCGAGCGCGTTGCCGCTGGCGGTCAGGCGCCCGTCCGCCAGAAGGGTGGTGACGGCGGCATCGAAGAGCGCCGGCTCCTCCAGTCGGCTGCGCACCGCCTCCCGCTCCACGCCGTCGAGCATGGGATTGGTGCGATGGAATTCCGTCGCCTCCCGGAGGATGGACGCCGCGGTCGAATGCAGGAGCTCTGCCGAGACGACGCGGTTGCCCGTGAGAATCACGGCAGGACACCCGGGCACGGCGGTGGCAACGGCGGAGGGAGAGAGGCCGGTAGCGAGCGGCAGCATTTCGACGCCGACTCCGGTCGGTCCCGCGATGGTCACCGCCGCCTCGACCAGGTCGGGGGCGCTTCCCCGCCCCCCTACCAGCCGCATCAGGGCGCCACGCACGTCGGCGCTCAGGCGTTTGCGCTTCGGCGCAGCCGGCTCGAGCACGATGCCGCCGCCGATGGTCCGGACGGGCGAGTAGGATCGCACGACGACGTGGTCCCCGGCGCGCGCGACCAGGGGCCGCTCCAGTCGCAGCTGAACGATGGTGCTCTGTCCGGGTTGCAGCTCGCGGTCCGCGAGGGCCACGCGTCCCATCACTTCAGCCGTGCCGACATGCACCCTTACCCGCTCGCGCGGGCGGACAGGTCCCGGCGCGTCGTCGAGCACGCGCAGTGTCGTGGTGAGGGTCCCGCCAGCCTGCCAGGCATCGCCGGTGAGCAGCGTATCGCCACGGGAGAGGGCAGCGCGCTCCACACCCGCGAGTGCGACCGCCGCGCGGGCGCCGGGTCCGATCTCATCGCAGTCCGCCCCATGCTGCTGGAGCCCCCGTACGCGGGCCTCCAGGCCGGCCGGCAGCACGTGTACCTGGGCGTCGCGGCGCACAGTCCCGGACCACACGGTGCCGGTGACGACGGTACCCGTACCTCGCACGGTGAATACACGGTCGATCGGCATCCGGAACAGATCGTCATGCCAGCGCTCCGGGGCGAGGTCGGCCGCCTGTACGAGCGCCGCCGTCAGGGTGTCCAGCCCCTGACCGGTGCGAGCGGACACGTCGACGATGGGCGCCCCGGCCAGCGACGTGGCGGCCATGGTCTGGCGGAGCTCGTCACGCACCAGCTCAAGCCATTCAGCCTCGACGAGATCGGCCTTCGTGAGTGCGATCACGCCACGGCCGATGCCCAGCAGCTCCAGGATCGCGAGGTGCTCGTGCGTCTGCGGCATTGGCCCCTCGTCCGCCGCGACGACGAGCATCACGAGATCGATGCCCGTCGCTCCTGCGAGCATGTTGCGGATGAAAGCCTCGTGCCCGGGCACATCGACGATGCTCAGGCGGCGGCCATTGGGAAGGGAGAGAGTGGCAAAGCCCAGGTCGATGGTTATGCCGCGGCGCTTCTCGTCGGGCAGGCGATCGGTATCCGTGCCGGTGAGTGCGTGGACGAGGGCGGTCTTGCCGTGGTCGATGTGACCGGCAGTACCGAGCACGAGCGGGCGCATCAGCCGACGCTCAGACTCGTAGCGACGAAATGGAGGGAACGCAGCGGTGCACCTTCGAGGACGTGATGCTCGAGATACCTCGTGAGGAGGCGCCAGTGACCTTCGGTGGCGCCTACGCGTGCGGTCTCACCGCGGCTGAACTGCGCGAGGGCGGCTCGTGCGTGTGCGGGAATGCGTCGTCCCGGCAGGCCCGCAGCGCAGGCGTCGCAGCGCAGGCCGCCGGCGGCATAGTCGAACATCGCGTCACGGGTCGCATCGATGCTGCGGCCGCAGACGATGCACCCGTCGATCTCCGGTGTGAACCCGAGCTCTGAGACCAGGTGCCAGGTGACTGCCAGCACGCTCGCTTCGAGCGCGTCCGCCTCCACGTGCACGAGACGGTCGAGGCCGGCGGACACCGCGTCATAGAGCGACGGGTTGGCTTCCTCGCTGGCCGTACGCAGCACCAGCTCGGCCAGCAGCGACGCGCCGCCGAAGCGCAGGAGATCGCGTCCGAGACCCTGGCGGCTGCGCGTCAGGTCGAAGCCGCCAAGCGTCTGGAGGTCACGCGTGCTGCGGATGTAGAGCGTCGCAGCGCCCTCGGCGAACGGTTCCATCATCGCGTAACGGCTGCGCGGCCGCAGTGCGCCCTTCGCAATGGCGGAGTGAACGCCTGCCGACCGCGTGAGGAGCCGTACGATCCGGCTGGTCTCGCCATACGGAAAGGACTGCAGGACGATGGCGTCCGTCGCCGTCGCCGCCATGTCAGCCGGTCCGCAGCTGTGCCGTGAGCCGGGAACGTTCCTCGAGCAGCGACTCGCGCTGCGCGTCCGGTGCCCTGCTCATGCGCTCATCCAGTTCCGCGATGCGGATCAGCGCGGCTCGGTCCGCCGGTATTCGGCTCCGGGGAATCAACGCGTACACTGCGACTGCGGCAACACCGACGAGCGGAATGATGAGCAGCAGCCAGTTCCGGTTGGTCAGCGGACGACCGACCGGCTGCACCATCGGGCTCGCACCGCCCTCCCCATCGAGCAGCGCGGTGGCCGACGTGCCGGGAACACCGACCTGGATCGTCTGGTCACCTGGCTCCTGGATGCCGGTCCGGAAAGGCGCGCCGATGTAGAGCTCGCCCGCGTAACGCGTCGCCACGAAATACACCGCCGACGTATCCGAGCCGGCGGGCAGCTGCAGCGAGAAACGCCCGTCCTCGCCCGTCACTGCCTCCGCAACCGTCTCGCCGGTCTGACGCTGCACCCGGTGCAGCACGACGTTCTGATCGGCGAGCGGCGCGTTGTCCGGGCCGATGATGCGCCCATCTACCGTCGTAGCCGGCTCCTGCCCCGCCGCCCCGCTCGCGATACAGGCAAGCGCAGCGGCGAACAGTATCGAATGTCTTCTACTCATGGGTTGAAGCGTCCGAAATCTTCGGGGTTCATGCGACGCAGATACTCGCGCAGCTGTTCCGGCGTCAGGCCCGCCGCACCCTCCGGCGGCTTCTCCTCGCCGGGCTCTTCGACGAAGTCGTGCTCGGTCGAATCCGTAATCTCGATCGACGTGTTCTCCAGCAGGTCCTCAGTCGTGAAGATCGCGGCCGACATGCGCAGCGCGATCGCGATCGAATCCGATGGCCGCGCGTCCACGCTGATCAGCTCCGAATTGCGCTGGATGATGAGCTCGGCGAAATACGTATTGTCCACGACCTTCGTGATCATGACACGCTGGAGCGCTCCGCCCAGACCCGTGATCACGGATGCGAACAGGTCGTGCGTGAGCGGGCGTGAGAACTTCATCCCGGCCAGTTCCATCGCTATCGCGCTCGCCTCGCCGGGACCGATCCAGATGGGCAGCACACGCGTGCCGTCCTCCTCCTGCAGGATGACGACGGGAGTGTTCGACGACCGATCCAGGCCGAGGCTCTGTACCTTTACTTCGATCATACTTCCTCCGCCTGTAACGTACTCAGCCAACGCGTGAGATACCCGCACTGCGCCGGGGCGTGCCCTCGTCGCTCGATCCGCCTCATGGTGCCAGGTTCCAGCGACCCGAGAACAGTGAGAGATCGAGATACTGCGAAATCCCTTCCGTCAGGATGGCGATCACGTCCTCCGGCGTCGCGGCCTGCAATGCCGCACGCGTCGCTGCGCGCGCAACAGCCGCCGGTACCGTCCGGATCACCTTCTTGACTTCGGGCAGTGCGGACGGCGCAACGCTCAGTGCCGTGATGTCGAGACCGAGCAGCATGAAGACACCGAGCGGGTTGCTGGCGAGCTCCCCGCACACGCTCACCTCGATGCCCGCCTCCCTGCCCGCACGGCCGGTGTGATCGAGCAGCCGTACCACGCCGGGGTGGAACGGATTGTAGAGTGGCGCCAGCCGCGCATTGCCGCGATCCACAGCCAGCGTGTACTGCACGAGGTCATTCGTCCCGATCGAGAAGAAGTCCGCGTAGCGCGCGAGCTCGGGTGCCGTGAGCGCTGCGGCGGGCGTCTCGATCATCAGACCCAGCTTGTACCCGCCATTGAACGGGATGCCGTCCTCCGTCAGACGGGCCGCTTCCTCGTCCAGCATATGCCGCGTGCGCAGAACCTCCGAAACGTCGTTGACCAGCGGCAGCATGATGCGCAGGTCGCCGTGCGCACTCGCGCGCAGCAGCGCGCGCAGCTGCGCCCGGAACATATCCGGCGTATCCAGACAGACCCGGATCGCGCGCCAACCGAGAAACGGGTTCTCCTCCGGAGGCATGTGCAGGAACAGTGGGAACTTGTCGCCGCCGAGATCGAACGTCCGAATGAACACGGCCTCGTCCGGAAACACGTCGAGGACTTCCCTGTAGCAGCGGTACTGCTCCTCCTCTTCGGGAGCGGTGGCGCGGCCCACGACGAAGAACTCGGTGCGGTAGAGACCGATGCCCCGCGCGCCATGGCTGCGGGCCGCTGTCGCCTCGCCCGGCAGATCGATGTTCGCGCGCAGCTGCACCGGCTGCCTGTCCGGCGTGACCGCTTCCAGGTGCGCGAGCAGCATCAGCTCCTGCTCCCACTCACGGATGCGGATATCGCGGTCCCGGTACATGCGCCGTTCGGACTCAGTGGGCTCCACGATGACGCGGCCCGCGCGCCCGTCGAGAACAACCTGCTGGCCGGTCTGCACGAGCTCCGAAAGATCGCCCAGACTCACGACGGCGGGGAGGTTGAGCGAGCGCGCGAGGATCGCCGAGTGCGACGTGCGAGTGCCCGCGTCCGTCGCGAGGCCCAGGATTCGTTCGCGATCGAGCTGCACCGTGATGGTCGGCGTGAGATCGCGCGCGATCAGGATGACAGGCTCGTCGAACTCGCTCAGGTTGAGCTCGGGGTCCTCAATGCCGAGAAGACGCCGGATCACACGCATCTGGATGTCTGTCAGATCGTTGATCCGGTCCATGATCATCGGATGGCCGCTGCGCGACCATTCCGAATGAAACTCGAGCATGCGCAGCTCGAAGGCTCGCGACGCTGACAGATGGTTCTCACGGATGTAGGCCACCGTGCCATCCACCAGATCCGCATCGTCGAGCATCAGAATCTGCGGCTCGAAGATCTGGGCTTCGACGTATCCCAGCCGCTGTTCCGTATTCTCCTGAATTTCGCGGATGCGCGATTGTGCCCAATCCCGCGCCTCATGGAAGCGCGCGACCTCCTCCTCCACTGCGTGACCCGCAACCGTCACGTGCGGTACGCGCGGGACTTCCCAGCGCAGCACGTAAGCGGGACCGACCACGATGCCGGGTGAAGCGGGGATGCCGTCGCGCACCAGCTTCATGAGTCCTCGCCGAACCTGCCTGAGACGAGACTGGAGAGCTCCTCCACGGCTTCCGCAGCGTCCTCGCCGGTCGCGCGGATCGTGATGGCCGTACCGAACTCCGCGGCCAGCATCATCATGCCCATGATGCTCTTGCCGTTCACCTCGAGTTCATCCTTCCGGACCATGACATCGCAGCGGAATGTACCCGCAAGCTTGACGAACTCCGCCGCGGGCCGCGCGTGCAGCCCGTGCCTGTTCGCGATGGTAACGGTTCGTTCGGAGTCGCAGGTGGCGCTCATGAAATCAGGTGCACGAGGAAACCCGCGATCGTCACGATCGCGAGAAAGATGAGAGCCGGCAGACGGACGGACGGTCCGGCAAACCAGCCGATGATCGCGGCGGCCGCGGGCAGCGAGAGCCATGGCGCAGCAACCCGCGTTTCCGTGAACTCACCGGCGGCAATGAGTGGCAGCGCCGCACCGAGCAGGAACGCGGCGGTGGTCACGACGAGACGGTGCCACCGTGTGAGCGGCACTTCGCGCAGTCGCTCGCCAACGTGACGGCCGCCCTCGAAGCCGGTCCGCAGCGCCCACCAGCGGAGGCCGAGGTGGCCGACGTTGTAAACGAAGAGGAACGATGCCACGCCCGCGAGCGCCGAGGAGGTGGAGAGCAGCACCACCATGCCGAGCAGCACGCAGGCGGGACGCCACCCGGCCCAGATGATACGGTCTCCGAGCGTGCCGAGCGAGCCGCGCAGTGCCGTCTTGAATCGTTCGATCAGCACCGGGTCCTCCCCGTCCAGCTCCATCCGGGCGACGGCGCCGAGCGCGATTCCCGCCAGGTACGGATGCGCATTGAACAGCGTCGTGTGCCGGATCACCGCCTCCTGCAGCCGGTCCGGATCCTCATGCACGTAGCGCAGCACGGGCATCAGCGCATACGCGAAGCCGGAGCCCTGCAGGGTGCGATAATTCCACGATCCCTGGATCGCGAAGGAGCGCAGGAACACGCTCAGGCGCACGGACGTGGGGAGTCGCTTCACTGGGCGAGCAGCAGCAGGGTTCCGAAACCGAGTCCGAGCAGCAGGAACACCCGTGCGCGCGGCGATTCGGCGAACAGCGGAGCAGTCCCGGCAAGCACTGCGACGGCCGCCACGGAAACGGTGAGAGTGGCTGCGATGTGCGGCAGCCCCCAGTTCGCGAGCGCGAACGGCAGCAGCCGTGAGCCGATCAGGAGTGCCACGGTCGTGATCACGATACCGCGCGCCATGTCGATGAGCATCGACTCCAGATGCCGGTGCTCGATCAGCCGATCCATCCGCGCCCTCGTATCGGTATGCCCCGCGAGCACGAGACGCTCGTTCAGGTAGCGTCCTCCGATCACGCTGAAGCCGGAGATCCGCTGCCAGACGAGCCCATAGACCACGACGAGCAGAAGCGTCGGTGCGCTGGCCACGACCTCCGACAGTCCCAGAGTCCCGACGGCGGCCACAGCGGCCGTACCCGTGTCGGGGTAGCGGGATGCTCCGACGGGTAGGATGCCGAGCGAGAACGCCTCGAGCAGCGCCCCGACCAGGGCTCCCTCGAGCGGCTGGCCGACGAGCGCGCCGGCCAGGGCCGCGGCGACGAAGGGGCGCGACAGCATCAGCTGCCCGAACGAAGTGGCATCGAGCGCGACAATGCCGCCCAGTCCGATGAGTGCCAGCCACGTCAATGAACCGTTCCGTCCTGCATCAGCTGCTCGAGCGCCACCGGCCGTGTGGACGGCAGGTCCCGTGCGGTCACCTCCGCTCCGCTCGCCGCGAGGTCGCGCAGCGCGGCCTCTTCCGGTGGCGAGAGGAATACGTAGGGGAGGGCCTGGCGGCGGCCGGGTGAATGATGAATCCCGCCCACATTGATCTCCTCGCCACTCAGCAGCCCGTCGCGACCGAGCGCGGCCATGGTGGCCGCATCACGTGTGAGCACAATGATGCGCTCGTGGCTGATGCGCCACTCAGGGACGCGCGCACGGGCGCCGCTGACGCTCGCGAACTCCGCGGTGATCTCCGGCGGGAGACCCAGACAGTAGAGCTCCTGCTCCCACTCGGACGCGGCCAGGTCGTCGTCGACGACCACGATCCGGTCGGGATGCAGCTGCCCACCCCACCCGACCACCACCTGGCCGTGGATCAGGCGCTCATCGATTCGATGCAGCACGATCGGCATGGTCTTCCAGATGAGCAGGTGCGCAGCACATGGCCGCACGTCCCTTCGTGAGCAGGCGAGGCACGAGCTCCTCGAGCGGCCGCGTGCGGTTCATGGCGAAGTCGATCAGCAGCGGCAGGTTCACACCGGAGATCACGACGATATCTGCATTGTTCTGCGCCAGCCGCCGCGCCGCGAAACCGCAGCTGCCGCTCTGCAGGTCGGTGAAGATGATGCCTGGCCCCCTGCCGAGTACGCGTGTCACGGCATCGGACAGTGCGTCCGGCGACATGCCGCGATTACTGACGGGCGTGATGGCATCCGGTGGGCAGCCGGTGATGCTGCGTACCGCATCGACAATGCCCTCGGCCATGCCGCCATGGCCCAGGAGCACGGCGCGCAGGGGCACTGTCTCACTCATAGTCTTCCTCCAGGTACGCACGAACCGGCTGCATGGTATCCATCAGCCGCTGATTGAACATGCGAGCCGAATGCACGCCCGAGTACTTCAACAGGTGGTTCATTGCGACGACTTCCGAGATCACGGTGATGTTCTTGCCGGCGTTCAGCGGAATGGTGATCCGCGGCAGCTGCACACCCAGGATCTCTGTTTCCTCCGTCTCCAGCCCCGTGCGGTCGTACTGCGCCGTGTCATCCCAGTCGACCAGCCGGACGACTACCTCGACCCGCTTCTGCTGCCGTATGGAGCGAATGCCGAACAGTGCCTTGATGTCGACGATACCGACACCGCGAATCTCCATGTGATGCTGCTGCTGCTCGTGGCCGCGACCTATGAGGACGTCGTTGCCGCGCCTCGTGATCAGCACCAGATCGTCCGCCACCAGGCGATGGCCGCGCTCCACCAGGTCGAGCACGCACTCGCTCTTGCCGATGCCGCTGCGGCCGATGAACATGACGCCCACGCCGTATACGTCCGCAAGAGAGCCGTGCGCCGTCGTGTGCGGTGCAAAGCGTTCTTCCAGGTACGGCTGAACCCGTCGGTAGAAGTCACCAGTCTTGAGTGACGACCGCAGCACCGGAATGTCGTGTTCGCGCGCCAGCTGCAGCAGCACGTCCGGCACATCGAGGCTCTTCGTCACGAAGAGCGCCGGCATCTGCAGCGAGAGGAACGAATTCAGCGTGTCGCGGAGGCGCGCCTCCTCGAGCGAGTCGAGCCACCGTATTTCCGTCTCGCCCAGGACCTGCAAGCGGCCACGCAGGAAGCGGTCGCGGAAGCCGGCGAGGACCAGGCCCGGGCTGGACAGCATCGGCGACTCGATCTCCCGTTCCAGTGTGCAGCCGGGAGTAAGCAGCTCCAGCTCCAGCGTCCGCTCCTTCGTGCGATAGAGCTCTTCGACCGCCAGTCTGGTCACGGAGTCACGTCGTCCGATTCGACGAGGGAGGGGCCGCGTGTGCGTCGAGCGACCCGCCGCTCGGCGCGCCGCTTCAGCTGTCGCTCCAATCGGTGCAGTGCACCGTCGATCGCCGCTCGCAGGGTGGGGCCCTCGGCGTGGCCGATGAGCGGCGGACCGCCCGCCGCCAGCACGCGCGCTTCCGCGCGATGCAGCCGCGCGGTGCCGTCGATCACGAGTGAGCCGGCCGTGAGCCGGCGGCCGAGCCGCTCCAGGCGCATGAAGCGCTGCTCCGCCTGATTGCGAAGCGACTCGGGCAGCTTGCCATGACGAGCGTTGATCCTGATCTCCATGACTTCCTCCTGCTACGGAAATACGGGAGACACTCAGCCGTCCACCAGAACCCGGCTCAGATGTGTCTCCGTCCTGTCGGCAGTACGGTCCCACGAGAACTGCTCCGCAAAGGCCCGGGCCTGCGCGCCCAGCTCGTCGCGCAGCGCGGGATCGCGCAGAATCCGGGCGAGCCGTCCGGCGAGCGCGTCCACGTCTCCGTGGGGGGCCAGAAAGCCGGTTACACCGTCGCGCACCGAATCGCGCAGGCCCGGCGAGTCGCTGGCCACGGTCGCTGTACCGCATGCCGCGGCCTCCACGTTGCTTATACCCCAGCCCTCCTTCGGAGATGTCAATGCGTGCACCCAGGTGCGGCGGAACAACTCCCGCTTCTCGTCTTCGCTCACGAATCCGGCGAATCGGATGCGGTCCGTGAGATCCAGCTCCGCGGTGAGCCGTTCCAGATCCCGCCGGGCGTCTCCCTGACCGGCGATGATCAGCCGGGCCTCCACACCGTCGGCACGCAGGCGCGCAATGGCGCGCACGATCAGATCCACGCGCTTGTAGCGCTTCAGGCGTCCCAGATACAGCACCGTCGGCTCCGCAAAGCGGGTCGTCTCCGGGGACGTCGAATAGTAGTGCAGGTCCACACCGTTCTCGATCACCTCGATACGGCTGCGCTCGAAGCCGCGCCGGACCAGGTCCTGCGCAGTGCTCTCGGAAACCGCCTGTACGGGGAGGCCGCGGTACAGACGCGCGAGGGGCTGCTCCATGAGCCAGGTAGCGGCCGCGACCGGAAAGGCGGCTTCCTCGAACGCAGTCGCGCCGAACAGGTGATGGACGAGGAGCACTGCCGGTGTGCGCCGCCAGCGCGGCGCGAGGACCGGCACCTTGTTCAGATCCTCGATCACGATGTCGAAGCTCCGCTGCGCGAGGTGCCGGCGGTGATACACGGGGGCCATGATCGGGAATGTATGACGCCCGCCGGTACGATGCACGTCCATGCCGTCGACCACTGTGCGGGCCGCAGCGCCCTGCCACGAAGACACCAGGAGCGTCACCTCGTGGCCGCGGGCGGCCAGCCGCCCGAATACTTCATGGAGATGAATCTCGGCGCCGCCGCTGTGCGGATTGTGCCGGTCCTGCCAGTTGACCACCAGCAGTTTCAGCTTCCGCCTCCGGTTCGGCTGGTATCCATCTCCATGCGGCGCATCAGTGCGTCCAGCACGCCATTGATGAAGCGTGGGCTTTCGTTCGTGCCGTACTTCTCCGCGAGCTGGATCGCTTCCTGGATCACCACGCGCGGAGGAATGGCCAGGTGCAGCATTTCCGCGCCGGCCAGCCGCAGGATGTTGCGGTCGATGATCGACAGGCGTTCCAGCCGCCAGTTCAGCAGCGACGCGGTGATCGCCGCATCGACGGGCTCGAGGTACATGTCGAGCGTCGTGATGAGCGTCTCGAGGTACTCCTGGGCCTCCGCACCGATATTCCGTCGGCTGATGAACTCACTCAGCAGGTCCGGCAGGCGGTCGCGCTCACCGCGCACCTCCCAGGCATAGAGCACCTGCAGCGCCCAGCCGCGTGCGCGCGAACGCTTACGCGCCATCCGTCGACCCCATCTCGCGGATCAGGTCGAGCTGTTCCAGCACCGCGAGCGCGGATTCCCACCCCTTGTTGCCTGCCTTGCCACCGGCCCGTGCCAGCGCCTGCTCCATGGTATCGGTCGTCAGCACGCCGAAGGCCACCGGTACGCCGGTCGTCGCACCCACGTTCGCCAGCCCCGTCGCGGCCGCACCCGCGACGAAATCGAAATGCGGCGTGTCACCGCGGATCACGCAGCCGAGCGCAATGACGCCCGCGCAGCCGCGCTTCTCTATGAGCAGCTGCGCACCGAGCGGCAGTTCCCAGGCGCCCGGCACCCACGCGACATCGATGTCCTGCTCGGCGGCGCCGTGGTCGATCAGGCACGACCGCGCCCCCGCCATCAGACGCTCCGTGATGAGATCATTGAAGCGGCTCACCGCGATGCCGATCCGATCGCCGTGCACACGCGCGCGCCCGCTGAACTCACCCATTGTATGCGGCCCTTTTCATGAATCCTCGTCGCGCGGTGCGGAACCATTTCCGAGCAGATGCCCCATCTTCTCCCGCTTCGTGTCCAGGTACAGCCGGTTGTAGGTGCCGGGCGCGACCTGCAGCGGCTCCCTGCCCGTGATGGTCAGCCCGTATCCTTCCAGCCCCACGACCTTGCGCGGGTTGTTCGTCAACAAGCGGATCGAGGTCAGTCCGAGGTCGAGCAGGATCTGCGCCCCGATACCGTAATCGCGCAGGTCGGGCTTGAAGCCGAGCGATTCGTTCGCCTCGACGGTGTCCTGGCCCTCGTCCTGAAGCATGTATGCGCGGATCTTGTTGGCCAGCCCGATGCCGCGACCCTCCTGCCGCAGGTACACCACCGCGCCGGCACCCTCCTCCTCCAGGCGGCGCAGCGCGGCATGCAGCTGCTCACCGCAGTCACAGCGCAGGGAGTGGAAGATGTCCCCGGTCAGACACTCGGAGTGCATCCTCACCAGGACGTCGCTTCTGCCCTCGATCTCGCCTTTCACGACCGCGACGTGCTCGCGCTGATCGACCTGGTTCTCGAACGCGATCACGCGGAACTCACCGTACGGCGTCGGCAGGCGCGCTTCCGCCACCCGCTGCACCAGCCGCTCGTGCTGGAGTCGGTATGCGACGATCTGTGCCACCGTGATGAAGCGAATCCTGTGCTCGCGCGCGAACTGTTCGAGCTCCGGCCGCCGCGCCATCGTCCCATCGGCGTTCAGGATCTCGCATATGACCCCGGCCGGCGGCAGCCCGGCGAGCCGCGCCAGATCGACCGACGCCTCCGTCTGGCCGACACGCCGGAGCACTCCGCCGCCCACTGCGCGGAGCGGGAACACGTGCCCCGGCCGGCGCAGATCCGACGGACGGGTCTGCGGATCGATGAGCAGCTCGATCGTTTTCGCCCGATCCCACGCGCTGATGCCCGTGGTCACGCCAAAACGCGGATCGCCATCTACGGACACCGTGAACGCCGTGCCCATGAACTCACGGTTCCACTTCGTCATCGGCGTCAGGTCGAGCGCCTCCGCGCGGTCTTCCGTCAATGCGACGCAGATCAGGCCGCGGCCGTGCGTCGCCATGAAGTTCACGAGCTCGGGCGTGATGCACGAAGCCGCACAGACCAGATCGCCCTCATTCTCGCGGTCCTCATCATCCGCGACAATCACGATCCTGCCCTGTCGGATATCCTCTATCGCGTCTTCTACGCGGTCGAACATCTCGACTCCTTCAGTCCGGCGTGGCGCCACTGACATCGCCGGATCGGACCTTCAGATGGTGCACCACGAACCGGCCGAGCATGTCGCCCTCCAGATTTACCGCAGCGCCCACGACCAGACGACTCAGGTTCGTATTGTCCCAAGTATAAGGGATCAGCGCCACCTGTGCCTGCCGGGGCCCGGGTAGCGCATTCACGGTGAGACTCACACCGTCGATCGTAATCGACCCGTGCAGAACCGTCACCTCCGCCACATCCTCCGGCAGCGAGACGTCAAGCAGCACATATTCATCCTGCCGGTCGATGGCCAGCACCCGACCCGTTCCATCCACGTGCCCCTGCACCAGGTGACCGCCCAGCCGCTCGCCGAACGACAGTGCCAGTTCCAGATTCACCCGCCGGCCGGGGTCCATGTCGCCCAGCGTGGTGCGTGAGAGCGTCGTGCCGATCGCCTCGACGGTGAAGCTGTCCGAAGAGCGCGCCACCACCGTCTGACACACGCCGTCCACCGCAATCGAATCGCCTTCGGCGACGCCATCGAGGTAGCCGGCCGGCGCGCCGATCTCGAGCCGACGCGCCTGGACCAGCTTGTCGACGCTGCGCACGACACCCACAGCGGTCACGATGCCCGTAAACATCAGGCGTCCTGCGACAGGTCCATCGTCACCAGAACGTCCGACCCGTGCCACTCCGTCGACGTGCAGCGCCACCGGTCCTGCTCCGGGTGCGTCAGGCCGAATGCCGGCACTGCGCCCGGCCCGAGAAAGAGCGGGGCGAGGAAAATGTACATGCGGTGCACGACGCCGATTTCGAGCAGCGTGCCGGCCAGGGCTGCTCCACCCTCGCAGAACACGGACTGGATGCCTTCCTCGCCGAGTGTCGCAATCGCGCTCTGCATGTCGATGTGCTCCCGCTGGCGCGGCACGCGCAGCACGCGTACACCGGCCCTGCTCAGGGCTTCGACCCGATCCTGCGGCGCATCCTCAGCGGCGAGGACCCAGACGGGCGCAGCGGCCGCGGTCTGCACGAGTCTGGACTCGAGCGGCAGGCGTGCATGGGTGTCGGCGATGATGCGGGCGGGCGGCTTCCTGACGGGTGCGTCACGCACGGTGAGGAGCGGGTCGTCGCACAGGACGGTACCGATCCCGACCAGGATGGCGTCATATCCGCTGCGGAGTCGGTGCATGGCCGCGAGCGCGGCCGGGCCCGTCAGCGCGGTCTGTACGCCGGGCGCCTTCGCGATACCCGCGTCGAGCGACATCGCCAGCTTGAGCGCGACGTACGGCGAGCCCGTCTCGTGGAGGTGGAAGAACTGCGCGTTCATGGCGCGTGCCTCGCCGCGCTCCACATCACCGATCACCTCGATGCCGGCGTCCCTGAGTCGCTCCGCCCCACCCCGGGCACGCGTGTTCGGATCCGCCGTGGCATACACGACGCGTGCGACGCCGGCGTCGATGATCGCGTCCACGCAGGGCGGCGTTTTGCCGTGATGCGCGCACGGCTCGAGGTTGACGTAAAGCGTCGCGCCTCGAGCCGCCTCGCCGGCGGCCCGCAGCGCGACTACTTCCGCATGGGGGCCGCCGTACTCCTCATGAAATCCCTCGCCCACGATCCGGCCATCACGCACCACGACGGCGCCCACCATGGGATTCGGGTGGACACGGCCCCAGCCGCGTCGTGCCAGCTCCAGCGCGCGACGCATGTGCGTCGCGAGGTCTTCAGTGATCACGTTCAAATGGCCAGCCGGACGGCGACGCCGCCGAACAGGCCTCCCTTCCCCGTGTCGTCATGCGCAGCGCCCGGGCTCGTGCCGCTTTCCTGCCAGCCAAGCTCCGCCGCCATGTTGAGAATCAGAATGGTATAGGACACGTTCCCGAAGAACGATGTGCGACCGAACGTGAGATCCCGCTCCGCGATGTCGACGGGGTTGGGAAAGATGGGTCCCGGCTCGTCGAACCGGGCGCGCACATCGCTGTCCGTCCGGTCGTAGCCGACGCCGGCCGTCAGACCCAGCCCCAGGATCCGCTTGCCGACCGTGCCGCGCAGTGAGAGAACACTCTGTCCGGCATTCTCGAAATACGGGCCGGGCACGGGCTCACCGAACTCGATGTCGGGGAGCGAACGGTACATCGCGGATGCGCTCACGCCCGGTGCCGTGAACGACTCGCGCAGTATCCCGACTCGCGCACCGAGCGCCCACGTGAGAGGTGAGGAGCGCTCGAAGCCGTCACCGTCCGGTACGCCGAGCACGCCGATACTGCCGAGCACATCGAGCGAACCGAATCCGCCGATCGTCGGTGCCACGTTGAAACCATTGAACAACCCTACCGTCGCGTCCGCATTGACGCTCCAGAGCGTCGGGCGAACGGCGCGTTCATCACCGATCGGCGGAAGCGATGCGCGTGCAATCGTGCTCCTCAGCGCCAGGCTCCAGCGTGGCGATCCGGGTACGCGCATGCCGAGCGTGCTCGCGGTGCCGGCGACGGGGTTACCACCGGTGGCCGCGATCGCGAGCCGCGCGGGGAGCGTGACTGCCGCGTCGGCCAGGGACTCGCAATACGCGAGACCTCCCGTTGCAGCACCAGCACACTGTTCACGCAGCGACTGCGCACCCGCATCCACCGCCCCTGTCATGGCGCCGAGCACGAACACCAGTGTCGCGAAGGCTGCGCGGCGCATCACGTGATCACCACTTCGCGCGCGCCGGATTCCAGTGCGCCGATCACCCACGCCGACTCACCGCCGGCGCGCAGCTGATCCAGTACGCGGCTCACATCGTCCTGGGCGACGACGGCGACCATGCCGACTCCCATGTTGAACGTGAGGAACATCTCGTCGCGCTCCACACGTCCCAGACGCTGAACGGCCGTGAACTCCTGCGGCACAGTCCACGTACTCGAGTCGACTCGGGCGCGCACGCCGTCCGGCAGCACGCGCACGAGGTTCTCCGGTATACCTCCACCCGTGATGTGCGAGAGCGCACGGACACTGCCGTTCGTGATGAGAGGCAGCAGCGTTGGCGCGTAACTGCGATGCGGGCGGAGCAGCACGTCCGCAATGCTCTCCTCCCTGTCGGGATAACGGTCATGGACGCCCATGGCCAGGCGGTCGAAGAAGAGACGGCGAAGCAGCGAGTACCCATTGGTGTGAAATCCCGAGGACTCGAAGCCGATCAGCACGTGACCCGCCGCAACGCGGTGCGAGCCGGGACGCGAGTCCTCGTCCACCATACCGACGATGAAGCCAGCGAGATCGTACTCGCCGGGTTCGTAGAAATCGGGCATCTCCGCCGTCTCGCCGCCGAGCAGGACGCACTCGTTGTCGCGGCAGCCGACGGCCAGACCCTCGACCAGCGCCTCGATGATGCCCTGCTCCAGCCGGCCCATTCCGATGTAGTCCAGGAAGAACAGCGGCCTGGCGCCCTCGACCAGGATGTCATTCACGCAGTGATTCACGAGGTCGATGCCGACGGTGGCGTGCCGTCCGGCCAGCATCGCCACCTTCAGCTTCGTGCCCACGCCGTCCGCGCTGGAGACCATTACCGGCTTCCGATATCCGTCCGGCACCCGGAACAGCCCGCCGAAACCGCCGGCGCTCGACACTACATGCTCCGTGCGGGTGGACTCGACGAGCTGGGCGATGCGGCTCTTCGCGCGCGCCGCGACTTCCCGGTCCACGCCCGCGGCGCCGTAGCTCAGGCTGCTGCCGTCGTCAGGCATGCACTTCCTCGAGGACGGGCTGCTCGAACGCGGTCAGCTCCTGGAACTTGCACACGCGGTCGTGCACTTCGCGTGCAGACAGGTCCACGAGCCGGTCGACACCAAACTTCTCCACGGCAAACGATCCCATGGCCGAGCCGTAGATCATCGCGCGCCGCAGGTGGATCGGGTCGCTCGATCCGGCGCGCGCCAGGTAGCCGACGAACCCGCCCGCGAATGCGTCACCGGCTCCCGTCGGATCGAATACCTCCTCCAGCGGGTAGCCCGGCGCGAAAAAGACGAAGTCCTTTGTGAACAGCATCGCTCCGTGCTCGCCCTTCTTCACGATGACCATCTGCGGGCCCCGCGCCTGAATCCAGCGTGCGGCACGGAGCAGGTTGTAATCCCCTGACAGCTCGCGTGCCTCGCTGTCGTTGACCATCACCAGGTCGACGCGCTCGAGCAGACGCAGCAGCTCGGCACGCTTGCCCTCGATCCAGAAGTTCATTGTGTCGCACGCGACGAAGCGCGGGGCACGGACCTGCTCGAGCACATCGAGCTGCAGCACGGGATCGATGTTGCCCAGGAAGATCCACTCCGCGTCGCGGAACTCATCGGGGATCTTCGGCTGGAAATCTGCGAATACGCCCAGGCGCGTCTCCAGCGTCTCCCGGCTGTTCAGGTCGAAGCTGTAGACGCCCGACCACCGGAAGCTTTCGCCCTCCTCCTGCGCGAGGCCAGTGAGGTCCACCCCGCGTCGCTCGAGGAAATCCAGATCACCGATCGGAAAGTCGCTGCCGACCACACCGACCAGCTGCACACCGCAGTACAGCGATGCCGCTGCGCTGAAGAATGTGGCGGATCCGCCGAGCGCGTCGGTGACGCTGCCAAAGGGGGTCTCGACACTGTCGAGCGCTACACTGCCGACGACCAGAAGACTCATTGGGCTTCCTCCCGCTGCATCTGCTCGGGCGCTCTCAGCCCGAGCAGCTCGAGACCATTTCGAAGGACGATCTGCACCGCGCGTGTCAGACTGAGCCGCGCGTCACGCAGTGCGGGATCGGCTACCAGCACGGCCAGCTCCGGATTACGGCTCGGGTTGCCCGCGTGATACCACGAATTCACCATTCCGGCGGTGGCCTCCAGGTAGTCGCACACCATGTGCGGCGAGTGCGCGTCCGCGGCGCGCGCCACCACCTCCGGAAACTGTACCAGATGCTTGATCAGGTCCTGCTCCGCCGGGTCCACCAGCCGCGACAGGTCCGCCGCACCGCCGCCGATCGCCGACATCTCTACGCCCGCCTTGCGGAAAATGCTGCACATGCGAGCGTGCGCGTACTGCACCTTGTATACGGGGTTCTTCTCCGAGTGATCCAGAGCGAGGTCCAGATCGAACAGCATCTGCGCATCACTGCGACGCATCAGGAAGAAGTAACGCGCCACGTCAGGGCCGGTCTCGCGGATCAGATCGCGTAGCGTCACGATATCGCCCGCGCGCTTGCTCAGCTTGACCTCCTGGCCCCCGCGGACGATGCGCACCATCTGAACGATCTCGACGTCCAGGAAGTCCGGCATGCCGAGCGCACGCAGCACTGCCTGCATGCGCGGCACATAGCCGTGATGATCAGCGCCCCAGACGTCGATGACGTGATCGAAGCCCCGCCGCGCCTTGTCACGATGGTACGCGATGTCCGGCAGGAAATACGTGTAGGAGCCGTCGCTCTTGACCAGCACACGATCCTTGTCATCGCCGAACGCGCTCGAGCGCAGCCACACCGCGCCGTCCGACTCGTACGTCAGACCGTGCGACGCCAGCTCCTCCAGCGTCTCCTCGAGTCGTCCCTCCTCATAGAGGCGCGACTCCGGGAAGTATTCGTCGAAGCGGACGCCGAACTCGCGCAGATCGCGGTCCTGCTCCTCCCGCAGCGTGTGCGTCGCGCGGTCACGCAGCACGCGCAGCCGTTCTTCGCGTGGCATGGCACGCAGCCGGTCACCCATCTCGGCTTCGACAACGTCGGCCAGCTCACGCAGGTAATCGCCGTGGTAGCCGCCCTCGGGGATCGGCGTGGGTGTGCCCGTCGCCTCCAGCCAGCGCGCCTCCAGCGACTCCGCCAGCCGATCGATCTGCACACCGGCGTCGTTGACATAGAACTCGCGTTCCACGTCGTTGCCGACATACTCGAGCAGAGCCGCGATGGCATCACCGAGCGCAGCACCGCGCCCGTGCGCCACGTGCAGCGGGCCGGTCGGGTTGGCCGAGACGAACTCGACCTGGATGCGCCGCCGTTCCGGCAGCGCGGCGCGGCCGAATGCGCGGTCGGCCGACACGATCTCCGCCACACGCGCCTGAATGCTGCCGGCGGCGAGCCGGAAGTTGATGAAGCCGGGACCCGCGATCTCGGCGCCGGCCAGGCCGGCCTCCTCGAGGTCGAGGATCTCGACGATTTCCGCTGCGATCTGACGCGGCGGACGCCCCAACCGGCCCGCCAGGATCATGGCGAGGTTCGTCGCGAAATCGCCGTGCTCGGGATTACGCGGCCGCTCCAGCTGCACGGGCACGTCCGCGCCGTTGCCGAGGCGGGCTGCGATCCGCTCCAGCTGCCGGACGAGAGCGTCCGTGGACATCACTCGCCCTTGGAAGGTGTAGATCCCGGGGTGCCGGTGGACTTGGCGGGCGGCGACGCGTCACCACCGGATGGTGCGGCATCCTTCCCGCCCTTGCCGGCGCTGCCGCTGCCGCCGCTGTCCGCGTCGGCCGCCTTCCTGTAGGAATCGCTGCGGTAATCCGTGATATAGAAGCCCGAGCCCTTGAAGAGGAGGCCGGCGCCCGCGGACATGATGCGCTCCGCCGGCGCGCCGCACACGGTGCAGACGCGCAGGGGCTCTTCGCTCATCCGCTGAAACTGCTCGAAGTCGTGGCCCTTCGAGCAGCGGTATTCATATGTTGGCATTGCGTAACTGTCTGTGAGTGAAGGGCTAAAAGTAGCCGTTTCCCCGTCAGGCCGCCACTCCGCGGTACACGCCCCACTCCGCTCTCAGGACGTCGCTGAGCTCGCCGAGCGTCGCCCCGGCACGGACCGCATCGATCAGGGGCGGCATCAGGTTATCGGCGCCCCGGGCGGCGGCGCGGACATGCTCCAGGACCTCCGCAGCACGGGCAGCATCCCGGCTGCTGCGCAGATCGGTCAGGCGGGCGCGCTGTGCGGTCTCGAGCGAGGCGAATGCCGCCGTCTCGATGCGCGGCGGCGGCTCGTCGATGCGATAGCGGTTCACGCCGACCACGCCGATCTCATCCGCCTCGACCGCGCGCTGATGTGCATACGCGGCGCGGTGGATCTCATCCTGGAAGAAGGCAATCGCCTGCGCGGCTCCGCCCTGCTCATCGACCTTGCCGATCAGCGCGAGCGCTTCCGCCTCGAGGCGCGTGGTCAGCGATTCGACGAACCAGCTGCCCGCGAGCGGATCGATCGTTTCGGTGACGCCGGACTCGGTGGCGAGAACCTGCTGCGTGCGGAGCGCGAGACGGGCCGATTCCTCGGTGGGCAGCGCGAGCGCCTCGTCGAACGCATTCGTGTGCAGCGACTGGGTGCCGCCCAGTACCGCGGACAGCGCCTGCACCGTGACGCGCACCACATTGTTCAGCGGCTGCTGCGCCGTCAGTGTGACGCCACCCGTCTGCGTGTGAAAGCGAAGACGGCATGCATCATCGTCCGCACCGAAACGCTCGCGCATGAGCCGGGCCCACAATCGCCGCGCCGCGCGGAACTTCGCGACCTCCTCGAACAGCTGATTGTGGGCTGCGAAGAAGAACGACAGGCGCGGTGCGAACCGGTTCAGATCGAGCCCGGCCGCGCGTGCCCGCGCCACGTACTCGAGTGCGTTGGCGAACGTGAACGCGATCTCCTGCACCGCCGTGGAGCCGGCCTCGCGGATGTGATAGCCGCTGATCGAGATGGGATTCCAGCGCGGCACCTGGTCGGCACAGAATGCGAACGTATCGGTCACGAGCCGCAGGCTCGGCTCGACGGGGTAGATGTAGGTGCCGCGCGCGATGTACTCCTTCAGCACATCGTTCTGAATCGTCCCGGCCAGCCGATTCCGCGGGACGCCGCGTTCATCAGCGAGCGCGACGTAGAATGCCAGGAGGATGGCTGCCGTGGCATTGATCGTCATCGATACCGAGACATCCTCGAGCGGGATGCCATCGAACAGCGCCCGCATGTCATCCAGGCTCGATATCGCGACGCCCACCCGCCCCACCTCACCCGCGGCCATTGGCGCATCCGCATCGTAACCCATCTGCGTGGGCAGATCGAACGCCACGCTGAGGCCGGTCTGCCCGTGATCGAGCAGGTAGTGGTAGCGACGGTTGGTCTCTTCGGCGGTCCCGAAACCGGCATACTGACGCATCGTCCACAGCCGGCCGCGGTACATGGTCGGGTAGATCCCGCGCGTAAACGGATACTCGCCCGGGTATCCGAGATCGCGGTCATGGTCGACCTGCGTGTCCTCCGGTCCGTACAGCCGCTCCACCCCGATGCCGCTCGCCGTCCGGAACGATGGGCTGCGTTCGGGCTGGCGTTCGACGAAGGGGCGCACCGTCTCGCTCTCCCATCGAGCACGGCCGCTCATGGCACCGCCTCGAACTCGACGAGCACGGTCCCCTTCTCGACCGCCTGCCCGGGCGTGATCAGCACCCGCGCAACGATGCCATCCGTCTCCGCCTTGAGCTCGTTCTCCATCTTCATCGCTTCCATCACCACCACGCCCTGCCCCGCACGAACCTGATCGCCAACGTTCACTTCCGTGCGCACGATCATGCCCGGCATCGGCGCGCGTACGGGCTTCGGCCCCTGTACGGCGCCTGCGTGGCCGGTCATGGCCCGGATGGCACGCGTCCGCTCATCCACCACGTCCGCTCGCACCGGCCAGCCATCTACGTGCAGGTTCCAGCCCTCGTCGTCGCGACGCGCCACCAGCGTGACGGAGCGGCCGGCCAGCAGCAGGTGCTTTACGTCCGTGCCCGGCATCGCGGCAATCTCCGCATTGCCGGCATCAGCGCCATCCACGATCACGCGGTCACCCTCCAGCTCGACCGTGACGGTGCGGCTCCCGATGGTTACGTGGTAGAGCATGTCAGTTCCACGACGGACTCGACGTGAGCGGTTTGAGGGAACAGGTCGAAACAGCGAATCGAGCGCAGCTCGTATCCCTGCGCAAGTCGCTTCAGATCCCGCGCCAGTGTCGCGGGATCGCAGCTGACGTAGATGATACGTCCGGGCGGCGTGCCCAGGAGCGCCGTGATCACGTCCTCCGCCACACCCGCGCGCGGCGGATTCAGCACGACGAGATCTGCCGGCAGCACGGCCGGCAGCGCGTCTTCCACACGTGCCGCCGTGAATGCGGCGTCTGGCACGCCGCGCTGCGCCTCCCGAACGGCCTGCGCATCGAGCTCGATACCGCTGACGCGCGCCCCCCGGCGCACCAGCCTGCGCGCATGCAGGCCGACGCCGCAGTAGGCGTCCACGACGATGCGCCCGGATACATCACCGGCGAGCTCGAGCACGTATTCGTCGAGCAGTGCTGCGGCGCCGCGGTTGACCTGCAGGAACACGGCGCCGCCCAGCGACAGGTCTTCGCCGTCCCATACCTCCTTCAGTGCAGCACTGCCGCCGAGAAGCACGGGTGCCTCCTCCGGCTGCGGCTGGTGCCAGATGGCATCAAGCGAAGCAACGCGCGCAAGCAGCTCGTCCGGACGCCCGGCGCTGAAGCCTCCCTGCACGAGCAGGGATGTCCGGCCGTCTGCCGTCGCGCGCAGCGTCAGCCGAAGGCGCGTTCCGCTCGGCAGTCGTGACGCGCCAGAGCCCCAGTGACGCCGGACCTCTCCCCATACGGCGGCGATCGTCTCCTCGGGCATGAGGCATGACTCATCGATGTCAAGCACGCGATCGGGCCGCTCCAGCTCGTGGAAACCGGCGCGCACCGTGCCATCCTGCAGGCGGACCAGTGTGAACGACATGCGATTGCGATAGCGCAGCTGCCTGGGCGATGCGACGACGGTCGGTGGCTCGACCGCGATGCCGCCGATCCGCGCCAGCGCGTCCGCCACGATGCCGGCCTTCGCCGCCAGCTGCGCCTCGTACGCCAGGTGCTCGAGGGTGCAGCCGCCGCAGCGGGCGTAAAACCGGCACGGCGCATCGCGGCGCAAGGGCGACGGCTCGAGCACGCGCAGCAGCGTCGCGCGCGCCCAGCGCTTCCTGGCGGTCGTGATGCGCACCGCTACCCGCTCTCCAGGCGCGGTGCGGTGCACGAATACCGCGCGACCGTCGCTGTCGCGACCCACGCCTGCGCCACCGGCCGCGATGCTGTCGATGTGGAGCTCCAGCTCGGCGCTCACCAGGCGATCTGTACGGCAGTGCTCACAGGTCCGGCCCGACCATGCGCTCGACGAGCGACAGGAAGGAGTCCGGGTCGAACGGCTTGTGGATGATGCCCGCGGCACCGGCGGCATTCATGCGCTCGAACTGCTCAGCGCGTACGGCGCCTGTGAGGAAGATCAGCCTCGGCAGGGGAGCAGCCATGGAACGGAAGAGTGCCGCGGCGGCGTCGACGCCATCCTCGTGATCGAGCATGATGTCCATCAGAACGATGTCGGGCCGAGCTGCCTCAATGGCGGCGGCTGCGCTCCGTGAATCGCCAGCCTCGTCGACGACATATCCCGCACCGCGCAGAAGGTGTGTGACGATCAGGCGGATCTCGGGATCATCATCGACGAGCAGCACGCGCAGAGCCGGCACCGCGTCGGCGTCGGGCACGTTGGCAATGACGCCTCGCAGGGCGGCGACCAGCGCATCGGTGCGCGCGCCGATCTCATCGGCATCGGCTGACTCCACGGCCGCGGCGGCCGCGGTGACATCCGGGAATCCGTACGTCGCACCGGAGCCGCGCAGGGCATGCGCGATACTGCGGATCTCGTCGTCGTCGCGGGCAGCGTGCGCAGATTCGAGCGCCGCTATGCGTGCCGGCAGAGCCTGCCGATAGAGTGACTGCAGATCCTCCTGCATGGTATCAGCCTGTCCGTTCGAGGAGCCGCTCGATCTCTCCGAGCAGCACGGATTCGTCGACAATCGGCTTTGTCACGTATGCGTCGAACCCCATGCCGAGGAACTTCTCGCGGTCGCCCGCCATGGCGTGCGCTGTCAACGCAATGACAGGTATGCCCCGCAGCCGGTCGTCGGCACGGACGCGGCGCAGTACCTCTGTGCCGTCCATGACCGGCAGCGAAATGTCGAGCAGCACCAATGCCGGCGGCTGCGCCAGCATGCCCGTCAGCGCGTCGCTGCCCGAATCGTACTCATCGATCTCATACATCTCCTCGAGGATCGCGTGCACCAGCAGGCGATTGTCGGCGTTGTCCTCGACGAGCGCGATCCGGGTCATCGATTCTCTTCCTCCAGTACGCCGCGCAGCAACGCCGCACTCTCCTGATATTCGCGCATCAGCCGCTCCACCATCACGTGGTCGATGACGCCGGCGCCCGCCGCAGCCTCGAGCCCCTCCGCCGTACGCTGCAGCCGCAGCGCACCCACATTCCCCGCCGACGACTTCATCGTGTGCGCCGACCGCTCCACGCGGTCCGCGTCCCCCGCTTCGGCACCCTCCATAAGCGCGTGCAGCCGCTCCGGGCCCCGCGCGAGATACAGCTCCAGCATCTGCCGCACCAGGTTCGCGCCCCCGAGGCGGCGCAGACGGTCGACGGCCGCAGGATCCACGACCGGCGTGTCAGTCACCGCCAGCCGCCAGCGCGCCAGCCGCTGCGCGCGCGGTCATCCGCAGCCATCCGCCGGGTGCCGCGCCGCGTGCGGCTCGCGTCCTCGAGCAGCGCGGCGGCCACGGCGGCGCTGCGGATCACATCATCCGACAGACTCAGCGTCAGCATGTCCGCGTGCTCCTCGAGGTAGCGGATCGTCACGTCGCCACTGCGAAAGTCCGGCTCGCTCATGACGCGACGGTGGAACGGCGCGCTCGTCTCGACACCCACCACGCGCAGCTCCGCGAGCGCGCGGCTCATGCGATCCATTGCGCTCGCCCGGTCCGGCCCATGGACGATCAGCTTGCCGAGCAGAGGGTCGTAGAAAAGCCCCACTTCAACTCCCTCCGCGATCCCGCCATCCCACCGCACACCCGGCCCGCCCGGCATCTCGAGCAGCGTTATGCGGCCAGTGGACGGCAGAAAGCCGTTGGCCGGATCCTCGCTCGTGATACGACATTCGATCGCGTGACCGTTCGGCCGGATGTCATCCTGCGCGAATGGCAGCGCCTCGCCCGCCGCGATACGCAGCTGCCATTGTACCAGATCGATTCCCATCACGAGCTCCGTGACCGGATGCTCGACCTGGATCCGCGTGTTCATTTCGAGGAAAAAGAACTCGCCGTCCTCGAACAGGAACTCGATCGTGCCGGCGTTGCGGTAACCGACTGCCCGCGCCGCCGCGACGGCCGTCTCCCCCATGCGTGCGCGCAACTCCGCCGAGAGAGCCGGTGAGGGGGCCTCCTCGATCATCTTCTGGTGCCTGCGCTGCACCGAACAGTCGCGCTCGCCGAAGTGAAGCACATTGCCGTGGGCATCGGCCATCACCTGGATCTCTATGTGACGCGGCCGCGCGAGGTACTTCTCCAGGTAGATGCTGCCGTCTCCGAACGACGACTGCGCCTCACTGCGCGCGGCTTCGAACGCGCGCTCCAGCTCGCCCTCCGTGTGCACTACACGCATGCCCTTACCGCCGCCGCCCGCCGCCGCCTTGAGCAGTACCGGGTAGCCGAATTCCGCCGCCACCGACCGTGCAGCGGCCGCATCCTGCAGCGGCTCCGCAATCCCGGGCACCACTGGCACACCCGCGTCGATCATGCGGCGGCGCGCTTCCGTCTTGTCACCCATGGCGCTGATGGCGGACGCAGGCGGCCCTACGAACACCAGGCCGGCCTCCTCCACCTGGCGCGCGAAAAACGCCCGCTCCGCCAGGAAGCCGTAGCCAGGGTGAACTGCGTCACACCCGCTGCGCCGTGCGACATCGATCAGCGTTTCCGCCTTGAGGTAGCATCGCGCAGACTGCGGCGGGCCTATGAGATGGGCCTCGTCGGCCTCGAGCACGTGCGGCGCGAGCCGGTCCGCCTCCGAGTATACGGCAACCGCACGGATGCCGAGCTCATGACATGCGCGGATGATGCGCAGCGCAATCTCGCCACGATTCGCGACCAGCACGCAACGGAGCGATATCACAGCGGTATGTTTCCGTGCTTCCGAGGTGGATTGGAATCACGCTTGTTGCGCAGCATGTCCAGAGCGCTGATCAGGCGCGGTCGCGTCTCGCGCGGGTCGATGACGTCATCAATGAACCCGCGCGACGCGGCGATGTACGGGTGAGCGAACTGCTCACGATATTCCGCTTCCCGTTCCGCCGTCGCGGCCGCCGGGTCGTCCGCGCTCGCTATCTCCCGGCGGAACAGCACCTCGACCGCGCCCTTGGGCCCCATCACTGCGATCTCCGCGGTCGGCCATGCCAGATTGATGTCCCCGCGGATGTGCTTCGAGTTCATCACGTCGTATGCACCACCGTACGCCTTGCGCGTAATGACGGTCAGGCGCGGCACCGTTGCTTCACAGAACGCGTACAGCAGCTTTGCGCCGTGCCGGATGATACCGCCGTGTTCCTGCGCTACTCCCGGCAGGAAACCCGGCACGTCCTCGAATACGACGAGCGGGATGTTGAACGAGTCGCAAAACCGTACGAAGCGCGCGCCCTTCACCGAGCTGTTGATGTCGAGCACGCCGGCCAGCACGGCCGGCTGGTTGGCGACGATGCCGACCGGGTATCCCCCCAGGTGCGCGAAGCCGGTCACGATGTTCGCTGCGTAATCCCGGTGCACTTCGTAGAACGAGCCGTGATCGACCACACGGCGGATGACCTCGTGAATGTCGTACGGCTTCGCTGGCTCGTCGGGAACGATGTTGAGCAGGTCCTCATCCGCACGGTCGTGCGGGTCCTCGGAATCCTCCAGGCGCGGCGGGTCCTCACGGTTGTTCTGCGGCAGATACTGCATGAGCGTGCGGATCGACGCGAGACATTCCATCTCGCTGTCGCACGCGAAGTGAGCCACGCCCGACGTCGATGCGTGCACGTCCGCCCCGCCGAGACCCTCCATGTCGATCGTCTCGTGCGTCACCGTCTTCACCACGTTGGGCCCCGTCACGAACATGTAGCTCGTGCCCCGCACCATGTAGACGAAATCGGTGATGGCGGGAGAATAGACGGCGCCGCCCGCGCACGGACCGAGGATGGCGCTGATCTGCGGAACGACGCCGCTCGCAAGCGTGTTGCGCAGGAATATGTCGGCATAGCCACCGAGGCTGACCACGCCCTCCTGGATTCGCGCCCCGCCCGAATCGTTGAGACCGATCACGGGTGCGCCGTTCTTGAGCGCGAGGTCCATGATCTTGACGATCTTCTCCGCATGCGCCTCCGACAGCGAGCCGCCGAACACGGTGAAGTCCTGACTGAAGACGTACACGAGACGGCCGTGGACGGTGCCGTAGCCCGTGACCACTCCATCGCCCAGGTATTTCTGGTCCTCCAGACCCACGGTGCGGTGAGTGACGAAACGGTCCAGCTCGACGAAGCTGTCCGTGTCCAGGAGCAGGTCCAGTCGCTCCCGGGCGGACAGCTTGCCGCGCTCGTGCTGCGCCTTCACGCGCTCCGCGCCGCCGCCCTGCTCTGCCTGGCGGCGCAGTTCCTCGAGGCGCTTCAGCTTTTCGGTAATGGCCATCAGTCAGTTGATCGGAATGAGACGGCCGCCGTCGATGCGCACCAGGAACGGCCGGCGCGTAACGGTGCCAGACTGCAGCGACAGAACGCCCGTCGCACCGCGGAAGTCGCGTACGGTGCTGTTGCCCGATGTCAGCGCTTGCAGCGCCAGCACGGCCGCGTCGTACCCCAGGGCAGGCACAGGATTCGTGAGCGATCGCCGGTGCATGTTCTCGTAGCGGCTCACGAACTCCAGCCACGCCACATCACTGCTCTCCTGCAACAGCGGCGTAGCGATGATCGCTCCCTGCAGAACGCGCGGCGGCGCACGCCGTGCCGCGTCGCCCACCCAGCTCTCGTTGCCGAGCATTTGCACGCCGTCCAGGCCCGCGTATTCCAGCTGCGGGAGGATACTCTGGATCTCGCGCTCCGATGCGGGGAAATAGAGGGCTTCGACACCTGCCTCGCGCAACTGCGTGAGCTGTGCGGTAACGTTCGTGGCGCCCGACGCGAATGGCGCTTCCGTGACCGCGCCGCGACCACCGCGGGAATACGCATCGATGAACGCCCGCGCCTGTCTGGATGACTCCGGTGCGCGGCTGTACAGTACGCCCACGTGTGACCAGCGGCGACCGTAGTCGCCGAGGGCCTCCGCGCCGCGCGTATCCACGACATTCAGCGCGTAGGCGTTGCGCACACCGAACGGGTCGGACACGGCCGTCGGGCTGATGATCACCACGTCGTCGCTGCTCCGCGCCCGCGCGGCCGCAATGAGCGCCTCGTCGACGAGCGGTCCGACGATGACGCGAACACCCGCCTGTTCCAGCTCGCGCACCGCGCGCTCGGCACCGGCGGTCGTACCGCCATCATCACGCACCACCACTTCCACGTCACGACGCGGTGTGCTCGCCGCGTCCTCCGCGACCCGTACGCCCTCCATCACGAGGTCGGCATACTGCTCGAGCACCGAAGAACCGGTGCTGCTCACGATCAGTCCGATTCGCAGAGGTGCCTCCCGACGTATTTCCTCGGGCTGGTCCGGCCGCGGCTCTTCGCCCGCCGGCGGCTCCGGACGCGTCCCTTCCGGCGGCGCCGTGGCGCACGCGCTGCTGAACACCACCAGTGCGGCGGCCATCATGCGTATGTACTTCAACATCCGTCCTCCTGCAGGGGTTGCGGCCCGCGAAGTATACGGCAGCGGGTGAGGCAAAAAAAGAAGGGGCCGCGCTCCAGCGCGACCCCTCCCTGCGTCCTGCGGCACAGCTTTGCGGATCAGGCCTGCTCCTGCGAGCGCGGCTCCTCGTCCGCATCGACCGGCTGACCCGGCTCGGTTCCCTCCGCCTCGGCCCCTGCACCGGCGCCCTCGACGGTGGTTTCCGCCGCCTCGTCACCCGACGGAACAGCGGCGTCGGCCTCCTCGTCCGACGACTCGGCTACCGCTTCGCCCTCATCGGCTCCCTCGTAGCCGGCCGGCTTCGGCGCCTCGCCCGGCTGACGCTCCAGCTCCTGCGTCGGTGTGAGCACGATGCGCCGGTTCGCGCCGTCGAACTCGATCACGCGCAGCTCCAGCTTCACACCCTCGCGGATGTAGTTCTCGATCTGCTCGTTCGCCGGGATCTCGACCTGGCTGCGCGGAATGAAGCCCTCCACGTCGTCCCCGAGGTCCACCACCACACCGTCCTCCAGCAGCCGGACGATCGTGCCGGTCTTCTCCACGCCCGCGCCGTACTGCGCCGCCAGCGAGTCCCACGGGTCCTCCTGCGTCTGCTTCAGGCCCAGCGAGATCCGCTTGTTCTCCGGATCCACGCCGAGGACGACTACCTGAACATCATCGCCCTTGCGCAGTACCTCGGACGGATGCTGTACCCGCTTCGTCCAGCTCATGTCGCTGATGTGGATCAGGCCATCGATGCCCGGCTCGATCTCCACGAACGCACCGAACGACGTCAGGTTGCGCACCTTGCCCTCGACACGCGTGCCGATCGGGTACTTCTCCGGCAGCGCCAGCCACGGATCCTCCTCGATCTGCTTCATGCCGAGCGAGATCTTCTCGTCGTCGCGATCGACCTTCAGCACCACCGCCTCGATCTCGTCGCCGATGTTCACCAGCTTCGACGGGTGCTTCACGTTCCGCGTCCACGACATCTCACTGATGTGGACCAGTCCTTCGACGCCCTTCTCCAGCTCCACGAACGCGCCGTAGTTCGTGATCGACACGACCTTGCCGCGCACGCGCACACCCACCGGGTACTTGCGCTCGATGTCCTTCCACGGATACGGCAGCAGCTGCTTGAGGCCGAGCGAGATCCGCTCCCGGTTCCAGTCGATGTCGAGCACCTTCACGTCCAGTTCGTCGCCGATCTGCACGATCTCCGACGGGTGTCCAACACGACCCCAGCTCATGTCCGTGATATGCAGCAGACCGTCCAGACCGCCCAGGTCGATGAACGCGCCGAAGTCCGTCACGTTCTTAACCACACCCTTGCGGACCTGGCCGACCAGCAGCTCCTTCACCAGCTGCTCCCGCTTGCCCTCGCGCTCCTCCTCGAGGATCACGCGGCGGCTCACCACGATATTGCGGCGGCGCTTGTTCAGCTTGATGATCTTGAAGTCGAACGTCTGACCGATCAGGTCCTCGATGTTGGGCACGCGACGCAATGCGATCTGCGAGCCCGGCAGGAACGCGTCCACGCCCATCAGGTCGACCGTTACGCCGCCCTTGATCTTGCGCGTGAGCATGCCCGGGACCTTCTCGTTCTCCTCGTACGCAGTCTTGATCTTCTCCCAGACGCGCAGGAAATCGGCCTTCTTCTTCGACAGCACGACCACGCCGTCCTGGTCCTCCAGATTCTCCAGGAAGACCTCGACTTCATCACCCGGCTTCAGCTGATCCGGGTTCTTGAACTCGTCCTTCGTGATCGCGCCTTCGCTCTTGAAGCCGACGTCGAGGATGACGGCGTTCTCCGTGATGCGAAGCACCTTCGCCTTCACGATCTCGCCTTCCTCGATGTTCGTCAGCGTCTCCTCGTACATCTCGAGCATCGCCTCGTACTCCTCGAGCGAATACTCGTCCTCCTCGAAGAACGCCGACTGCTGCGACAGCGATTCCGCCTTCGGCTTCACACGGGTACGCCGCGGCTTCGTCGCCACTCCGCCTTCCTGCCCGGCGAGCGCGTCCGTGCTATCCTGTGTTTCCTGGATGTCCTGATTGTCCGCCATGGGGAGAGCCTCCGACTGCATCTGCATGCCCGCCGCGGGAGCAGTGGGCACGGTTGAGGGTTTGCGTCCATGCCGGCACCGGATTTCGGAGCCGGAACAGACTCTTACACTAACCCGACATCAGGGCGAGGGTCAAGGGGTGGCGGGTCCTGAGTCGTGGCTGCGCGCCCGCGCCAGCTCCACGATCCTCGCGACCTGCGCGTCGAACGTGAGGTCGGTTGTGTCGAGCAGCACCGCATCCGTCGCCTGGCGCAGCGGTGCGACCTCGCGCGAGGAATCGGCGCGGTCCCGGGCCTCAATGCGGTCGACCTCATCGCGTACGCTCTCTTCATCAACGGGCAGACCCATCTGAGTCAGGCGTCGCTGCGCACGCACGGCCGGGTCGGCGACGAGGAAGATCTTGAGATCCGCGGCGGGGAATACGACCGTCCCCATGTCACGGCCATCCGCGACCAGGTCGGTGTGGCGGGCCGTCTCGCGCAGTGTCCTGAGCAGCCAGTCCCGCACGGCGGGGACACGGGCCATGGCCGAAACGAGGGCGTTGACCTCGGCCCTGCGGATCGGACCGGAGATGTCGTTACCTGCCAGCAGCATGCGGAATCCGGTGTCGGCCGGCTCTGCGGAAACGTGGAAGGACTCCAGACGGGCCTCGTCGAACTTTGGCCATTCAGCGGGCGGAATGCCGCGCTCCATGGCCGCGTAGGTGAGGGCTCGATAGAACGCACCCGAATCGAGATGTCGAAAGCCCAGCTCCCTGGCCACGGCGCGCGCGGTGCTGCTCTTGCCCGAGCCGGCCGGACCGTCGATGGCAATGATCACGGCTGTCGCTCCGCGCTGTCGGCGAGCATGTCCCAGAAGCCCGGGAAGCTGACGGCGACGGCATCGGGATCGTCCACGCGTACGGCACCCCCCGTTACCGCGCCGAGCACGCCGAAGGCCATCGCAATCCGATGGTCGCCGTGGACGCGCACGGCGCCGCGCAGCGGCGAGCCACTGCCCCGCCGGACGGGGTTCCCGTGTACGACCAGTCCATCCGGCCGCTCTTCCGCGCTCGCACCGACGGCCCTGAGGTTGTCGACCATCGCCGTGATTCGATCCGATTCCTTCACGCGCAACTCACCTGCCCCTTCAATGACCGTTGTGCCTTCGGCGTGCGCCGCAAGCACCGCAAGAACGGGGATCTCATCGACCAGCGACGGGACCTCCTCCGCAGTGATGTGCGCGGAACGAAGACCGCTCTGCTCGACGACGATATCCCCGAGCGGCTCTCCGCACGATTCGCGCACGTTCTCGACGCTCACGCGTCCCCCCATGCGCTGGACCACGTCAAGGAATCCCGTGCGCGCGGGGTTCAGCCCGACATCCCGTATGCGGACCGGCACGCTGGCCGAGAAGAGCGCGTGTGCAATCATGAACGCGGCCGAAGAGAGGTCACCCGGCACCTCGATCTCGAAGGCATCCAGTTCGGCCACGGGGGAAAGTGTGACCTCGGGCCGGCCGTCCGGGTTGAGTCCGCGGCGCAGCGGCACGCCGAGCCTGCCGAGCATGCGCTCCGTATGGTCGCGACTCAGAAACGGCTCGGTCACGACGACGTCTGCGCTGCCGGTGAGACCCGCAATCAGGATGGCGCTCTTCACCTGCGCCGAGGCGTGCGGGCTGTCGTAGTGGAGCGGGCGGAGCGCGCCGCCCTGCATGCGGATCGGCAGGCGATCGGGCGCGCCCAGCTCATGAAACGCGGCCCCCATGAGCTCCAGCGGTACAGTCACGCGCCGCATGGGGCGCGAGCAGAGCGATGCGTCACCGGTGAGGGTGCTCTCGAATGGACAGCCCGCGAGCACGCCCATCAGCAGGCGCGCCGTCGTGCCGCTGTTACCGCAGTCGATCGGTCCTGCAGCTGCACGCAGTCCGTGCAGCCCGGCGCCCGGGATCGTGAGATCGTCCGCGAGCGCGGGAAGCGAGACACCGAGGCTGCGGAGTGACGCAGCGGTGGATTGCGTGTCCGCACCCACGAGCGGACGCATTATCCTGCTGCGGCCCGTCGCGAGCGCCGCCAGGATGAGCGCGCGATGCGTGATCGACTTGTCGCCGGGCACCCGGAGCTGACGCTCCCGTATTTCAGGATGCATCGCGGTACGGTACTTCGATCGTGAGCCCGTCGTAGGCGATGACCGTCGGCCGGAACACCGCTCTCGCCTCGCGTTCCAGGGGGCGGGCATCATCCGCGTATCGAGCGGAGATGTGTGTGAGCGCGAGCTGCAGCACACGGGCGCGCTTCGCGAGATCGGCGGCTTCACGCGCCGTCGAGTGATTCGTTTCCTTTGCGCGGGCGGCTTCCTCGTGGGTGAACGTCGCGTCGTGAATCAGCAGGTCCGCGTCCCGCGCAATCTCGAGGGTCTCGCGACAGGGCCGCGTATCGCCCGTGTATACGACGCAGCGCCCCGGACGCGCCGGGCCCACGAGGTCCTCCGGCGTGATCACTCGCCCGTCCACCTCGATGGCCTCACCACGGTGAAGTTTCCCGAACAGCGGGCCCTCGGGCACGCCGAGAGCGCGCGCACGATCCGGGTCGAATCGCCCGAGTCGCTCGGCTTCGACCAGGGCGTAGCCGAGCGAACGGTGCCCGTGCTGCGATCGATACGCCACGATCTCATAGCCGTCGCGCTCCACCCGCTGCTCCGGCTGCAGCTCCCGGATCTCGAGCGGAAACGTCACTCGCTCCATCCCCAGATTGGCCGCATCGTGAAGCGTTCGCGCTCCACCCTCCGGCGCCCACAGCCGCATGGGCTCCTCGCGCCCCTGCAGCCCCATGGTCCGGAGCAGGCCGGTGAGGCCCAGAAAATGGTCCGCGTGGAGGTGGCTGAAGAAGATGTCGTCGACAGAGAAGCCGCTCCCGTAGCGCATCATCTGGCGCTGCGTGCCCTCGCCGCAGTCGAACAGCAGCGAGTCGCCGCCCCGGTGCATCATGATGGCGCTGACGTTGCGCCCGACCGTCGGCCGGGCCGCAGCAGTGCCCAGGAATGTGACTCGGATCATGCGCGTGGTGCGTGACGCGGCGCGCGCGGGAGCAGCCAGAGGAGCGAGTACGTGGCATACAGGAGCGACGGCCACGGCGTGAGCATCGGCACGATGAGTAACCCGATCCACAGGGATGCAGTGCCCAACGCGAACAGGCGTCGCCGACGCGCGACCGCCGCGGCCGCCTTCGCGTCATCCACACCCGTCAGGTCACCGCGCTGCGCGCGCGTGTCCGCGACATCGTGCGCCAGGAACACATCCACGCCACCGCGCAGCGTCGCAAACAGCGAGCGCAGCAGGCGCAGCAGGACCGCGATCACGCCCGCCACGGCGAGCAGCATGATGGCCGTGCTCATGCCAGTACCGTTTCCATGCGCCGCCGGCCGAGACCGGACCGCGCTATCGAATGGAAGTCATGCCCGGGGTGGGGGTCGAACCCACATGCCCTTTTGAGGCCGTCGATTTTAAGTCGACTGCGTATGCCATTCCGCCACCCGGGCCCGCCGCACAATGTAGCGGCCGGGCCCCTGGCTCTCAACAAGAATGGCTCGTGCAGGCGGGCGCCTGCCTCAGTTCTGCCGGCCGGAGTGAACGATGACGAGCGTCGCGTCCGTTGTCAGCAGCAGGCGCTGCTGACGCATGGTGAAATACCGGCCCTGCACCAGGCGATCGCGACCGCCCAGCACGATCAGGTCGTAACCGCGTCGCGCTTCCTCCGCTGCCGCACTGACCGGGTCGCCTGCGGTGACGACCTTGAGGTTGCAGCCATCGATGCGCGTGCGGAGCGGCTGCACGGCATCGTCGTCTTCACCCGCGGGCTCCACGACGTGAAGGACGGTGACCTCGGCGTCGCCGGTCCGCGCGAGCCGACGGGCGACGCCGAGGGCGCCGCTGTCCAGCGGGCCGTACAGGTAGGGGACCAGCACCCGGCGCCACGGCCGCTCATGCCGGTCGACGCACACAATGACGTCGACCGACGCGGCCGCAGTCGCCCGCTCCACGATGTCGGTGAATGCGCTGCGACCACGCGCATGATCGGGATAGCCGAGGACCACGGCATCCGCCCGCGTATCGTGCAGCGCACGCAGCACCTCGCGGACACTCGGCTGCTCGACGCGAACGGCGCCGCCCAGCAGAGAGTCGGCTCCCTCCACCGGGGCCGCCGCGTCCGCGTGCAGAGCGAACAGCTCCAGGCGTGCCCCGCGCGGCGTGCTGCACCGGGCAAGCTCGAGAAGCCGCTCCGGCGGAGCGCCACCCGTCAGGGCGAGAACCCGGTGCGCGGCGGGCGGCGCGATGTTCTGCTGTGCGATCAGATCATGCACGTCGACCTCCCTGGCCCGCGGCCGCTGCATAGCTGACACGTACATCCCAGCCCTGCTCATCACCATAGTCCGCATCCGACGTGACATCGCGCGGAAGCACCATGCACGACATGACCTGACCGAGCCGACGCGCCGCTTCGATGCGCCCAATGATCATGCGGGTCGCCCGACGTGAGCCGGTGAACCGCAGCACGCGACGGCGCAGCGTCTCCGCGCTGCTGACCATATCTCCGCTTATCAGTAGAATACGATCCACATCACACCTCCCTCTCCGGCCGGAGGCGCGCGCGTCTGACGGGGTATTACAGGCGATGAAGCCGCTGTGAAGCGCTGGCTTCACGAGAGGGCGGAGCGGGCGCTCCGCACTTCCTTTTTTCGCCTGCGAGGTTAGCTGACGGGTTAGGAGAAGGAAGTCTCCCTCCGGCGGACGCCGGATACACCCCGTGCAAATCGGTTCCCCCGCCGCGCGACGAGCGCGTTCGGCATTGCTGCTGTCGAAGGTCTTGCACCTTCGTCTACCAATCTACCAGCGTGCGACCTCCCGAACAACCGGCAGGCCGGCCGGCCGAATGGACCTCCAGCCTCACCCCGCCTCTGCGGCGGCGCGCAGACGCGTGATGTTGTCCGCCACGCTCGCCGCCGGGTTGAAAATGGCCGCGCCCGCAACGAGCACGGTGGCACCCGCCGCACTCACTTCACCGGCATTGCGTTCGCTGACACCGCCATCCACCTCCAGCTCGATCGGCCACAGGCCGCGCTCATCCAGCTGGCGCCGGATGTTTGCGATCTTGGCTGTGCTCGTCGGGATGTATCGCTGGCCGCCGAACCCCGGGTTCACGCTCATGACAAGCACCAGATCCACGTAGGGCAGGATCTCCGTGAGCGCGGCCACCGGCGTGGCCGGGTTAAGTGAGACACCGGGTTTGGCCCCTGCGTGGCGGATCTGCTCCACCGTGCGATGCAGGTGGACGCTGGCCTCCTGGTGTACCGTCAGCCAGTCGGCGCCCGCCTCCACGAACGCATCGACGTACCGCTCTGGCTGGTCGATCATCAGATGGACGTCCAGCGGCAGCTTCGTGACCCGCCGGAGCGCGGCCACGACAGGCACGCCGATCGTGATGTTCGGGACGAAATGCCCGTCCATCACGTCGACGTGTATCCAGTCCGCACCGGCCGCTTCCGCCTCCGCCACACCGTCGGCCAGCCGGGCGAAATCGGCGGAGAGGATGGAGGGCGATATCCTGACCGTCATTGTCCTCCCCGCCGCCGCGTACCGTGCTGGGCAGCCCTCACGCTACCGTGATGCCGTCGTCCAGATACACATCCTGAATCGTGTTCAGCAGCGCTACGCCTTCGGACGTCGGACGCTGGAACGCCTTGCGGCCGGAGATCAGGCCCATGCCGCCGCCACGCTTGTTGATCACGGCTGTGCGCACCGCCTCCTCCACGTCGTTCGCGCCGGATGCGCCTCCCGAGTTGATGAGGCCTGCGCGCCCCATGTAGCAGTTCGCGACCTGATAGCGCACGAGATCGATCGGGTGGTCGCTCGTGAGATCGGAATACACCTTCTTGTGCGTCTTGCCGAAATTCTTGAGCGCGTTGTATCCGCCGTTGTTCGTCGGGAGCTTCTGCTTGATGATGTCGGCCTGGATCGTCACGCCCAGGTGATTCGCCTGCCCCGTCAGGTCGGCCGACTCGTGGTAGTCGGTGCCGCCCTGCTTGAAGTCCGGATTGCGCAGGTAGCACCACAGCACGGTGGCCATGCCGAGCTCGTGCGCCAGGCGGAACGCCTCACTCGTCTCCTGGATCTGGCGCCGTGATTCCGCGGAGCCGAAATAGATCGTCGCACCGACCGCAACCGCTCCCATGTCGAACGCCTGCTCGACCTGGCCGAAATAGACCTGGTCATACTGGTTCGGATAGGACAACAGCTCGTTGTGGTTCAGCTTGACGAGGAACGGGATGCGGTGCGCGTAGCGGCGTGCCACCGCACCCAGCACGCCTAGTGTCGAAGCGACCGCATTACAGCCCCCTTCCACCGCAAGCTCCACGATCTTCTCCGGATCGAAGTATGCGGGGTTCGGTGCGAAGCTCGCACCCGCCGAGTGCTCGATACCCTGGTCGACCGGGAGGATCGAGAGGTAGCCGGTTCCGCCGAGACGTCCGTGATCGAACATGCTCTGGAGGCTGCGCAGCACCGGCACCGGCCGATCGGAGATCTGCCAGACCCGATCGATGAAATCCGGGCCGGGCAGATGCAGCTGTTCCTTCGGAATCTTGCACGTATGCTGGAGCAGTGTCTTTGCATCACTGCCGAGCAGTGCTTCCACGTTCTGACTCATTTATCCTCGCCTGTTGTTGCCAGTATCCGGTTCCATCACCCGCACGTCGGCGCCGGCCACCACGACAGCCGTCGCCATGCCGATGAACATGCCCGTTTCCACGACGCCGGCGCGCGCACGCAGGTGCGCCGCCGTCTCGACGGCATCCTCGATACCGCCATCGAAGTGACAATCCACGATGTAGTGTCCACCATCCGTCAGCAGTGGCTCGCCGCCGGCCAGCCGAAGCTCCGGCCGCGCACCTGCAGCCGTGAAGTGGGGCAGCAGCGAACGCCAGCCGAACGGCACCACCTCGACCGGCACGGGAGCCTTCTCGCCCAGACGCTGCACCAGCTTCGATTCATCCACTACGACGACGAAGCGGTCCGCGGCGCTCTCGACGATCTTTTCCCAGAGCAGCGCTCCACCGAGACCCTTGATCAGATCCAGACGGGGGTCCACCTCATCCGCACCATCGATCGCCAGGTCGAGGCGCTGCACATCATCGAGATCCAGCAGCGGAATGTCGACGCTGCGTGCGTAATCGGCTGTCGCGCGCGAAGTCGGCACACCGCCGATGTCGCGGAGCGTACCATCGCGCAGCCGTTCGCTCAGCACGTCGAGGACATGTTTTGCGGTCGAGCCCGTGCCGAGTCCGAGCCGCATGCCCGACTCGACGTACGTTACAGCACGCTCCGCCGCGGCCCGCTTCTGCTGTTCGCGCTCGCTCATTGACGGCTGCGGCCGCTCAACGTGCAGCACCGGCCCCGCGCCGGGCGACGACACGACGCGCGGCGGCCTCCACCTCTTTCCATGTGAGACCGTATTTCTCCATCACGTCGGCGGGAGCCCCGCTCTCCGCGTATGTGTCGTTGATCCCCACGAACTCGAGCGGCACAGGATGCGAAGTGCACACGGCCTGCGCGACACGCGCGCCGAGACCGCCGTGAACCAGGTGCTCCTCGGCGACAACGATGGCGCCTGTCTCCTCGGCAGCGGCACGCACGGCGTCCTCATCCAGCGGCTTCACGCAAGCCATGTCGAGCACACGCGTCTCGATGCCGTCCTGCGCGAGATGATCGGCAGCGATGAGTGCCGCACCGACGAGCAGGCCGTTGGCGACGATCGTGAGATCACGACCTTCACGAAGCGTGGACGCACGTCCGAAAGCGAAGTCCGTCGGTGTCGCGTCGTAGATGAGCGGCGCCTTCGGCCGACCCGACCGGATGTAGACGGGACCGTTGTGTTCGTACGCAGCCTTCACGACCGCACGCATCTGATGCTCATCGCTCGGAACGCACACGACGAAGTCCGGCAGCGCGCACGCGAGCGCGACGTCCTCCACGGACTGCTGGCTCGCTCCATCCTCGCCGATGGAAATGCCGCCATGGCTGCCGACTACCTTCACGTTCAGCTTCGGATACGATACGGCCATGCGCAGCTGATCGAAGCCCTTCAGGATGACGAAGGCCGCGAAGCTCGAGATGAACGGCACCTTGCCGCAGCTCGCCAGGCCACCCGCCATGCCGACGAGGTTCGCCTCCTGGATCCCGACATTGAAGAACCGCTCCGGGAACGCCTCACCGAACGTCGCGCTCTTCGTACTCTTCGCCAGGTCCGCATCGAGCACGACGATCTCGCTGTGGTCGCGACCCAGATCGCGCAGTGCCTCGCCGTAGGCATCTCGTGTCGCCTTACCGAACTCGAGCCCGGGATACAGGTGCTTCACCGTGCACCTCCCTTCCCGTTCGATGCCTCGATCGACGCTTCCGCCTCCTCCAGCACGTGATCGCTCGCGAGCGCGCGCGCATTCTGCTCTTCCGGATCCTCGCCCTGCAGCTCGGCCAGTGCGCGAGCCAGCTCCTCATCGGAGGGAGCAACGCCGTGGTACGCGTTCTCGCCTTCCATGAAGCTGACACCCTTCCCCTTGACCGTGTGCGCGATAATGCACGCGGGCTCGCCTGCCTGCATCGACCAGTCGAGGGCATCGAGGACCTGCTGCATGTCGTGGCCGTCGATCTCGCGGGTCTTCCACCCCATGGACTCCCACTTCGCCGCCAGCGGTTCCAGACCGATGATGTCTTCGATCGCGCCATCCAGCTGGAACTTATTGTAGTCGACGATTGCGATGAGGTTGTCCGGCCGGTGGTGTCCAGCAGCCATCGCCGCCTCCCAGACCTGTCCCTCCTGGCACTCGCCGTCGCCGAGCAGCACGAACACGCGATAACCGCTGTCGTCGAGTCGGCTCGCGAGGGCCATTCCGAGGCCGATCGAGAGGCCCTGTCCGAGCGAGCCCGTGGACGCCTCGATGCCGGGCGCTGTGCCGAGCACCGGATGTCCCTGCAGCCGGCTGTCGATCTTGCGCAGTGTGCGCAACTCGTCCAGCGGGAAATAACCGGCCAGCGCGAGCGCGGCGTACTGCACCGGTACGCCATGGCCTTTCGAAAGCACGAAGCGGTCACGGTCCGGCCATTCCGGTCTTTCCGGATCGTGACGGAGCACCCCTCCGAAATAGAGTGCGGTCACGATCTCCACAGCCGACAGCGAGCCGCCCGGGTGACCGCTCGCTGCCTCGTGCAGCATCTCCACTATGTGACGGCGAATACTTCTTGCCCGGTCGCGCAGAGCGTCGACATCGCGGGCGGCGGAAGGAGCGGCAGATCGGGCCATTCTTCTCGGTGCCTGGGGAGCAGTTTTCCAACAGCGGCGGGAATGTAGTATTGGCCCATGCCGCACGCAAAACCGGCCGGTCCGCGCGCAGGCGGCCGGCCGGTTGCTGTTTGCGGAAGGCGGAATCAGCGCCGCGCGCGACGTGCAGGCGGTCAGCTGCCTTCGAGGCGCACACCTGCGGCTGTGCGGGGCACGCTGCGACCGTCATCGCCGCGGCCCGGCCCGTCCCTCTTCGGGACCTCGGGCAACTCCTCATCGGCGATTCTGGCCAGCACCAGGTAGTACGCGACTTCCGCGACGCTCTCTCTCACCTCGAGAGCGTCCAGGTAGAGATCGACCGCCTCGGCCGACGCCATCTCCGGCTCCAGCAGTTCGACGAAGTTGACCGCGTTCTCCACGTGCGTGTTCAGGATCGCGACCTCGGTACGCGCCGCCGACAGCTCCACCCACCGGCGGAGGTCGTCCTTGACGCGGCCGCGCAGACGCTGCCGCATGTTACGCAGGAACGACCGCGACGACTCGTTGTCGGCCGGCGGCTGGTTTGCTTCCATCGCGGCGGCGTCGTACACGGGCATGTCGCGCGACTGCTCGCCCAGAATGGCGAGTGCGCGCGTTGTGATCACCCGGGCTTCGTCGTCCGACAGCCGCAGCAGTCGCGTGTAGATGCCCAGTGCGTTTTCGAACGGCACCTGCTCACCGACCAGCTGGATCAGGCGCAAGGCGTGATCGACGTGGGTGCTCAACAACCTCTCCTGTGCCACGGCGATCGCCAGCTCTATGCGACGACGTGTGGCTTCGGACAGGTCCCTGGATGAGAACGGATTTTTCACCTTATCGCTCCGACGGCGCCGTGGGTATTGACGTTCCGGTATCGTTTCCGGGCCGGAGGGTGCAACTTCCGTTCCGATCAGATCAGGGCGTCTCGGGCCGCGACGAGCTGGCGCAGTACCGCTGGACGGGCGGTGCCGCCGTCGGCTGCGCGTGCGTCCACCGATGTTTCCGGCGACACGACGGGCAGACGCGGTGTCACGAAGAGGGGATGCGCCTCGGCCCAGGCAGTCGCGGGGAGCTGCGACACAGCCACGCCAAGCTGGTCCGCGGCGCGCAGCAGCCGACCCACGGCTGCGTGCGACTCGCGAAACGGCAGACCGCGGCGAACCAGCTCATCAGCCAGATCCGTGGCAAGCAGCGCTTCATCCGACACGGCGACGCGCAGCCGGTCCGTGTCGAAGCGGAGCCCGGCAATCGTTTCACGCGTTGTCGGCAGCAGCATCTCCATCGCGTCCACCGCGCCGAACAGCAGTCGCTTGTCCTCCTGGAAGTCCTTGTTGTATCCCGACGGCGTTCCCTTCAGCATCGCGAGACTGGAGGTGAGGTCGCCGATCGAGCGTGCGGCCATGCCGCGGGCCAGTTCGAGGCCGTCCGGATTGCGTTTCTGCGGCATCAGGCTCGAGCCGGTCGTGAACGCCTCCGGCAGGTGCACATAGCGGAACTCATCGCTGGAGAAGATGATGAGGTCCTCCGCGAGCCGCGACAGGTGCGTGGCGACCATGGACGTGACGAAAAGCACCTCGCACACCCAGTCGCGATCGCCGACTGCGTCCATCGAGTTCTGCGACACGTGCCGGAACCCGAGCAGCTCCTTCAGCAGAGTGCGATCGACGGCGAACCCGGACCCGCTGATGGCACCCGATCCGAGTGGCAGCACACTGACGCGCTCCACTGCGGCGCCGAGCCGGTCGCGGTCGCGCTGCAGTGCCCAGAAGTGCGCGAGGAGCCAGTGCGCGACTCGTACCGGCTGCGCGCGGCGCAGGTGGGTGTAGGCCGGCATCAGCACATCGACGTGATCCGCCGCCTGCTCCAGCAGTGCAAGCTGCACCGCACGCAGCTCGCGCTCGATGCGCCCGCACGCGCGCAGCGTCCATAGACGCGCGTCCGTCGCGACCTGGTCGTTGCGTGACCGGCCCGTGTGCAGCTTGCCCGCTACCGCGCCGACTTCCTCGTACAGCAACCGCTCTACGAGCGTGTGTATGTCCTCGTCCCCCGCATCCACGGGGAACTGCTCTTCCAGCCGGTGTGCAACGCGACGCAGTCCGGCGTCGAGCGTCCCCGCCTCCGCCGGCTGCAGCACGCCGGCGCGCAGGAGCGCCTGCACCCACGCAACGCTCCCTTCGATATCCTCGCGCCAGAGGCGCCGATCGACGTCGAGCGAACGGTTCAGCTCCTCCAGCGAAGGCGCCGGCGCGCCCTCGAAGCGGCCTCCCCAGAGGCGATGCTCCGTCGGCGGCGTGATGGGTGGTGTCCCCGTTTCGATGATCGACTGTGCCATTACACCGATACCGGATGCACATGCTGCACCACCCGCTGTGCGGCAGGCGGAGACTGTGACGCGGCGGCCGCCGGGTGCTGTCCATTCTGCGCAGGCTGGACTTCCTGCTGTGACACCCGCGCCGTCTTCAGCGACGGCTGTGGCGCCGGCGCAACCCGCGGCTCTGCACGCAACGCACCGTTGTGCGTACCAGCACTCCGTCCTGCCCGCGACGCGTCGTACATGGCGGACTGCATAGCCTCCGCCCGCGTCGGCAACGCGAACAGCCGGATGAAGCCTGCCGCATCCGCGTGGTCGTAGTGACCGTCATCGCCGAACGATGCCAGACCTGCGTCATAGAGCGGATACGGAGTCGTGCGCGACGCCACGATGGCGCTGCCCTTGTACAGCTTCAGGCGCACGTTACCCGTGACGCGCTCCTGTGTCCGGTCCACGAGCGCGTCGAGCGCCTCACGCTCGGTGGACCACCACCGCCCCTCATAGACGATGTCTGCGTAACGCTGCGCGACCTGATCCTTGAGGGCAAGCGTACGGCGGTCCAGAACGATCTGCTCGAGCTCGCGATGCGCCGTGTACAGCAGCGTCCCGCCCGGGGTCTCATAGATCCCGCGCGACTTCATGCCCACCATGCGGTCCTCGACAATGTCGGCCCGACCGACGCCGTGCACGCCCGCGATCTCGTTCAGCATCTCGATCAACGCGACGGGCGACAGTACTTCACCATCGATCGTCACCGGGTACCCGGCATCGAACCCGATGTCGACGTACTGCACACGATCCGGTGCGTCCTCCGGCGCGCTCGTGAGCTGGAATACATCGGCCGGTGGTTCATTGCCCGGGTCCTCGAGCGGCCCGCCCTCATGCGAGACATGCCACAGGTTGCGGTCACGCGAGTAGATCTTCGCCTTGGTGACGGGGACATCGATGCCGCGTGCGTCGGCGTAGTTGATGGCGTCCTCACGCGAACGGATGTCCCAGTGCCGCCACGGCGCGATGACCTGAAGATCGGGGGCGAATGCCGCATACGAAAGCTCGAAACGCACCTGATCGTTGCCCTTGCCGGTGCAGCCGTGCGCCAGCGCGCTGGCGCCGACGCGCAGCGCGACCTGCGCCTGGCTGCGCGCGATGATCGGCCGCGCCATCGATGTGCCGAGCAGGTACTTGCGCGCGTAGATCGCGCCCGCACGAAGTGTCGGCCAGATCGACTCGCGCACGAAAGCCTCGCGCAGATCCTCGACCACGAGTGCGCTGGCTCCCTGGCGGAGTGCGCGTGCCTCGAGGCCGGTGAGCTCCTCGCCCTGGCCGACGTCGGCCGCGACGCAGATGACCTCCGCGTTGTCGTAGTTCTCACGCAGCCACGGCACGATGATGGACGTGTCGAGACCGCCGGAGTACGCCAGTACGATGGTGAAGGACATTTCGCTTTCCTCTTCCTGCTGTTTCAGCCGTCAGTTGGTCACGTTGCGTGCAACGGCGATCTCGGCGCACGTGGCGCGTCGTGCGCACGTGCTGCAGTCCGCCGCCACCTTCTCGGGAAACTCCGATACAACCGTCGTCTCGAAGCCGAGACGGTGAAAGAACCCATCCTGCAGCGTGAGTGCGAACACGCGCCGCAGACCCAGCATGCCCGCATCGTGAACGAGCGTCTCCACCAGCCGGCGGCCGATCCCGCTGCCGTGCTTCTCCGCCGCTACGGCCAGCGCGCCGACCTCCGCCACGTCCGCGGAATAGATCCGCAGTGCGGCACACCCGACGATCCGGCCGTCCTCGATGGCGACGACGTAATCGCGGATCGTGCGATAGACCTGCCGCAGCGTGCGTGGCAGCAGCTGGCCGTGTGCAACGAACACCTCGAGCAGCTCGTGGATCTCACGCGCATCCGATGGCTCGGCACGGCGCAGGTACAGCGCGGAACCGTCCGGGACGATGCTGAGCGGTCGCTTCGCACGCGCCTGCTCCAGGCCGTGCCGTACGACATGCTCGATGACCGGAAGCGCAGTGCTCACCGCAATACCTCGCGCAGAATGTTCACACCCGTGTCGACCTCGTGCGGCGCGATCACGAGCGGCGGCAGCAGACGCAGCACCCTTTCGCCCGCCGCCGTTACCAGCAGGCCTGCCTCGAGGGCCGCTGCTACGACCGGCGCGGCCGGCTCGCGCAGTTGCACGCCCCACATCATTCCGGCCCCGCGCACGTGGTCGACAGCGCGCAGGCCGCACAGCTCGTCGAGACGCCGCTGGAGGTACACGCCGGTCTCGCGCACACCGGCGAGGAAATCCTCATCGGCCAGGCGGCGGACGACATGAAGGGCGACCGCGGCCACGAGGGGCCCGCCGCCAAACGTCGTTGCATGGTCACCGGGCCGAACGACGGCGGCCACCCGATCGGTGACGAGCGTGGCGCCCATCGGCAGCCCTCCGGCGAGCGGCTTCGCCAGCGTCAGGATGTCCGGCGTTACACCCGACGCTTCATATGCGAACAGATGGCCCGTACGGCCGAGACCGCACTGCACCTCATCGAAGATGAGGAGCGCATCCGCCTCGTCTGCGATCTCGCGCAGCGCACGCAGATATCCTGCATCGAGCGGCTGGACGCCGCCTTCGCCCTGGACCGGTTCGACGATGATCGCAGCCGTTGTCGTCCCGCGGATGGCGGCTCTGGCTTCCGCCACATTGCCCGGCGCAATGAACCGCACCCCGGGCATGAGCGGCTCGAAGGGCTCCTGCATCGCCGGACGATCCGTCGCGGCGAGGGCGCCGAACAGCCGGCCGTGGAACGCTCCGCGCAGCGCGACGATCTCGTGCCGGGCCGAGCCCCCTGTAGCGCGCCCGAACCTGCGCGCGAACTTGAAAGCCGCTTCGTTCGCCTCGGCGCCGGAATTCGAGAAGAACACCCGGTCTGCGAACGAATGCGACACGAGCTCGCGCGCAAGCAGTTCGGCTGGCTCCGTACGATAGAGGTTCGACGTATGCACCAGGCCCGTCGCAAGCTGCGACTGGAGAGCCGCAGCGATGCCCGCATCCCCGTAACCGAGAGCGTTCACGCCGATTCCGCTCGCGAAATCCAGGTATGCATGACCCTCGGCATCGTACAGGCGGCAGCCTTCCGCCCGCGTAAACACCGGCGGTGCCGGCCGGTACGTACCCAGTACGGCTGACTCGCGCGCGCCGGCTGCCGGACGAGCCGGACCCGTCGCGGCTGCGGCACCCCGTTCCAGTGCGGCAGAAATCATCGTTACGCGACTCCCAGAGAGACCGGCCGCAGCACTGTGCCGGCCGACATGTCGAAAAGAACCTGCGCGTCTCCGATCCGTACTGCGGGCACGCCACAGTCGAGCGCATTCATGGCCGCGCTCAGCTTTACACTCATGCCGCCGAACGCGATGCCCGTCCGGATCAGCGACACGGCCTCGCCCGCATCAAGCAGCCGTCTCACACCCGACGCGTCACGCACTCCGGGCACATCCGTCAGGAATACGAGCTCCGTCGCACCGAGCGCAGCCGCGATCGCAGCAGCCGCATCATCGGCGTTCACGTTCAGCGGCTCGGCGTCCGAGCCGAGCGAGATCGGGGAAACCACGATCGAATGTCCCTGCTGGAGCAGCCCCGTCATCAGGCCGGTACGGACACTGGCAACACGGCCGACACGCCCGAGCAGACCGTTCTCCACGATGTCGGCGCGCAGCAGACCACCATCGATTCCCGACAGGCCAATCGCGTCGACGCCAGCCGCCAGCAGCGCCGCGACGATGCGCTTGTTCACCCGGCCGCTCAGCACCATCGCGGCCACGTCGAGCGCTTCCGGCGGCGTAACGCGACGACCTTCGTGCCACCGCACCTCGATTCCGAGACGGTCCGACAGCGCCGTGATGTCCGGACCGCCGCCATGTACGATCACGAGCGGGGTGCGGGCCGTCGCAACCGCAGCCGCGAACCCCGAAAGCCATGTCGCGTCCGCCAGGGCGGCGCCGCCGATCTTCACCACCTGCAGTTTCACCGGCTCAATCCCTCGTGCTCGCATACGCCAAGCATCAGGTTCGCATTCTGGAGCGCCTGCCCTGCCGCTCCCTTGACCAGATTGTCGAACGCCGCCACTACCAGAACCAGCGGCTGCTCCACTCCGATCACGTCGCTGGCGCCGAGCGCCACGACGTTGCGCTGCACACCTGTTCGCAGGGTCGGCAGCCCTTCCGGCCACACCTCCACGAACGGCTCCGCCGCGTACGCGACGTTCCAGCCGGCAACGACATCGGCCGCGCTTACACCCGCTGCGACGGGCACGTGCATCGTCTCGAGGATCCCGCGACGGACCGGCAGCAGGTGTGGCGTGAACACGAACTCCACGGCCCGACCCGCAACTGCGCTCAGACCCCGCGCGATCTCCGGCACGTGACGGTGCGTATTGCCCGTCGCATACGCCCGGTAATCCTCGGCGACTTCCCCGAACAGCAGGTCCCGCTTCGCCACCCGCCCCGCTCCCGTCACACCCGACGCCGCATCGATCATTATCGGCCGCGAACCGTCCAACACACCCGCTCCGAGCAGCGGCGCCAGCCCCAGCAGGATCCCCGTCGGGTAGCAGCCCGGGTTCGCCACCAGATCCGCCCCCCTGACCTGTTCCCGCCAGAGCTCGGGCAACCCATAAACGGCGCCGTGCCGGCCATCGCGGAGGTCGGCCGAGAGGTCCACCACACGCGCGCCCGCACTGCGCGCCTTCAGCACCCAGCCCTCCGCTTCACCATGCGGCAGGCAGCTGAACACCACGTCGACCTCGCCCAGCGGGACTTCTTCCACGCGCCTGTAACGCAGCCCGCTGCCCGCCGCAGGCTGGCCGGCCTCGGACTCGGAGGATACGAAGGTCGCCCTGAGGCGCGGGTGCCGCGCGAGCAGGGCGACGAGTTCCTGACCGGTGTAACCGGTGGCGCCGAGTATGGCGGCGCGAAACGGGTTGTTATGCATCATTCTATGAATAAGTATACATCATTGACGTGCGGATGCAAGGGGAGCGGGCAGTCGGCCGGAATCGGACGCGGCACCCCTTCTGCAATCCGGCCGATTGACCCATGCACATGGGGTGGCCATTGGCGGCGCGGTCGGAGCGAATCTGTCAGGGGTCGAAGGAGATGGTGCGGGGCGGACCGAGTACGAGGAGCAGAGACCAGCCGGCGTTTGGGCGCCGGAATGTGCCTACGGCGCAAAATGCAGAAGGGGTGCCGCGTCCGGCGATGCGACGGCGCGTCCGGCGATGCGACGGCGATACCGCATCCGTGCGCCGCGCCCGGTGGGTCAGTCGAGTGTGCCCGCGCGTTCCTCCAGGCGCTTGATCACGTTCTGAAGCTGTCGGGCGTCGCGCAGGATGAGAAGGATGGTGTCATCGCCGGCGAGCGTGCCGAGAACCTCGGGCCATTCCTCCCAGTCGATGGCTTCGGCGACGGCCTGGGCCCCGCCGACCATGGTTTTCACGACGAGGAGATTGCCTGTCCCCTCGGCGCCGAGATAGAGCGCCGGCAGGAGGCGGGTGAGGGCGGGAGCGGTGTCCCATGCCTCTGGGGGCAGCGTGTAGTGGGTGCCGCCCTCGGGGTCGTGCACCTTGATGAGCCGCAGCTCGCGGATGTCGCGGGACAGTGTGGCCTGGGCCACGTCGAAACCACGCGTCTCGAGGAGCTCGCGGAGCTGCTCCTGGCTGCCGATGCGGTGGCTCTGAATGAGTTCACGTATGACGGTATGCCGCTGCGATTTTCCCATGGGCTGAGAATGCCCGGGGACGGTTCGGCGCGTCAAGGCGTGACGTAGAGGAAGGCGAGAACAGCGCCGTAGACGAGGTGAGCGGCGGCCGTGCGGAGACCCGCGCGCCCTGAGCCGCGGCGGCGGCGCACGAGGACGAACATCACGGCTCCGTGAACGGCCCCCAGCAGGAGACCGGTGCGAAGGTCCGCGCGGTGGAGCAGTTCGAACACGACGCCGTAGAGCACGGGATAAACCAGAAGACCGGCGGCGAACGACCAGAGTGCGCCATGGGTGCGCGAGCGTGGCAGCGGGGCGAGGGACCACGACGCAACGGGCACGCCGCCGATGACGGGTGCGATGAGGGCGGCGGCGCAGGCGGCCGCGAGGCCGGACCATAGAAGGAGCAGCCAGGCGGGCATTATCATGCGTTACACTGGCGAACGACAGTCGGACGCGCCAGAGTTGGCGACGCAGTCGCGCGGGATAACCGACGCTGGATGGCGCCGGCGAACGGTCGTCGGCGCCTCCCGATACGCCCGCCGATCGTCACGTCACACTTGCCGCGACGCGATCGCCTCGCGTAATTGGAACACCCCAGAATGAGGAGCGTCCATGGAGCCGATGGTGCTGGTGGTCGACGACGAGTCGTCGGTCCGCTCGCTGATCTCGAACTCGCTGCGCGATCACGGATATCGAACGATCGAGGCGGCCGATGGTGTCGAGGCCCTGCGTATGGCGCGGGAGCTGCGGCCGGACGCGGTGGTGTTGGACATCGAGCTGCCGGCGCTGGATGGCACCACCATCCTTCAGTCGCTCCGCTCGCACCCCGACACGCAACTGGTGCCGATCATCGGCATGAGCGGCCACGACATCGATCCGGCCGATGAGCGGAGCTTCACGTGCTTCCTGCAGAAGCCGTTCAGTCCCTCGGACGTGGTCTTCGTGCTGGCGCAGGTCGCCCCGGTCGCCGGATCGGCCAAGTAAGGCCGCTCTGCGGTTCCGGCGCACAACAGGTACAGGCCGTATCGACGGGGAGTGCATGATGACGAAAAGCCGACTCACACGAGTCGGCTTTTTCGCAGGGATCCGTTCACTCCGCCGTCATGCGGCGCATTGCAGGGACCGCGATGTCAGCGCAACAGAGGCCCCGGGCGGATTCGAACCGCCGAATAAAGGTTTTGCAGACCTTCGCCTTACCACTTGGCTACGGGGCCGGTGTGATCAGCGTCTTCGAGCACGACGATGTAGGGGAAAGAGCGGGAAACCGGGTTCG